>NZ_SRZM01000015.1 GCF_019402445.1 Brachyspira pilosicoli | reverse complement strand
AAAAAATATATCTTAAATACAATTCATCGTTAGATACAGATGAAGGTATAAATAATATATTAACTTTTATTAATTATGATAATATATTAATGAGAACATATATTGACGGCTCTCTAATTCTTAAAGCTATTAAAAATAATACCATTATAGGCTTTATAGAAATAAGAAATTATAATCATATATCACTTTTATTTATTGATGATAAATATTTTAGATTAGGCTTAGGAAAAAAACTTTTTGAAAAAGTTAAAGATATAACAAAAAGCGATAAGTACTCGGTTAACTCTAGCGATTATGCTATAGAGTTTTATAAAAAATTAGGCTTTGTTGCTATTTATGACAACATAAAAGTAGAAAACGGAGTTCATTTTCACCCGATGATTTTTTAAAATACCTCATATATGTATATTGACAAACAACTTTTTTTGTATATACTATTACTATAAAAGGTATATATATGTGAATATTAATAGATTTAATTGGTTCAATTATAAACTTTATAAAAAAGAAACTTCAAAAATAGACAAACATTAACCTAAATATTATTGCACAAGGGCTACTCCTCCCAAGTGCAATAATACTAATTATTTCTTCATTACCTGCACATACACCTTTCTATTTCTTGCACCATCAAACTCAAAGAAATATATATCCTGCCAAACACCCAACACTATATCTCCATTTTCTATTATAACAGTTAAACTCGGAGAAACCAAAGACGACAAAACATGTGCCTGTGAATTACCTTCAGCATGCCTATAATTATCATGTTGAGCTACTATTTTATTAAAAGCATTCTTCATATCAAATAAAACATTGCTGTCTGCATTTTCATTGATTCCAACCCCCGCAGTAGTATGAGGCGTAAATATAACTGCTATGCCAGATTCTACCTTCTCTTCAAAAACGCATCTTCTAACCTCTTTAGTAATGTCTACAATATCAAATCTTGAGTTAGTTTTTACATTAATAGTATGCATAAATACTCTCCTTAATTTTTATATAACAAATCTTAAAGCTAACTCCATTCCAACACTAAGAGCACTAATATTATGATACTGATAATGCGGATTATTAACTCGCACAAACACATCATAAAGAACATAGCTTCCAAGATTAATATTTAAATATCTATTAATAACAAATGAATAATCAAAAGCTAATTTAATAAAAGTAATAGGAGCCGCTTCGCTATAATATAAACTTGTATTGTAAATATTTTTATTATTAACTTTTTCTATATAATTAACTATTGTAGGCATCTTTACACCAATTCCAAAACCAATAGAAAAGTTATCAATTATAAACTTTGGCAACACTCCAACAAGAATATTTTCAAAATAATAAGAATAAGTAGTTTTCAAATCTTTAGACCTATAAGAATAGCTATCATGACTATATCCAAACTCAGCTAATATACTCAAAGCCATTCTCTCAGATATTAAATACATATATCCAAATTGTAAAGAAGCCCCTATCTCAAAATCTACAAAACTCTTCATACTTAAAACTGTTGGATTATTAATGAGCTTAGAGTCTGAAAACCCAATGCTCATTCCAAAAGGCACATTCAATAATACTTCAAACCTATTTTTCTGAGCAAATACATTAAAACTTAAACTAAAAACAAAAAATAATATTAAAAACACCTTTTTAGAAAAATACATTAAAAAACACCTCGTTTTTTAATATTATAATATTTCTTATTATTTGCAAATATACATATATATGATATAATAAATATATGCTGTATAATATCAATAATTTTATATCAACTTCAAATTGGCGTTATCTCTTTTATAGTCTTGATATAATACTAGTAGCAATATTATTTTACATTTTTTACATGCTTATGTATAACACCAGAGCATACAGCATAGCCCTAGGTTTTATAATACTTTTCTTTATCACATTAATAGCAAAAATCTTCGGACTCACTACCCTATCATGGTTATTCGATAAATTTTTCCAAGTAGGTCTTATTGCAATAGTGGTGCTGTTTCAAGCAGAAATAAAACATGGTCTAAGAATATTAGGCGGAAGGGCATTATTTAAAAAATCATTCGGATACAATGAAGACCAGATACAAAAAATTATGAGTGCAACTTTTAATTTGTCTTATAAAGGTTATGGTGCTTTGATAGTCTTTCAAAGAAATATATCTCTACATTCTTTAGTAGACAAGGCTGTAAAACTAAATGCCGACATATCTATAGAATTATTAGAATCTATATTTTTTAAAAACAACCCCATACATGATGGTGCTGCAATTATAATGGAAAACAGAATAGCTGCTGCAAGTGCATATTTACCGCTTACAGAAACAGAACCTCAAATAAAAAATAGAAGATTAGGCACTAGGCATAGGGCGGCACTTGGTATATCTGAACAAACTGATGCTGTTGTAGTGGTGGTATCAGAAGAGACTCAATGCGTTTCTATTGTTCATGGTGGGATATTAGAATATAATTTAAGCAGAGATGAATTATATAAAAGGCTTGGAGAGCTTTTAGAGGTAAAAGTAGATTAAAATGAAAGATATTATAATAAAAAAATTTAAACATAAAAAATTGTTATCCTATATAACAAATAGATTTTGGATTAAAGCTTTATGTTTAACTATGTCTTTTATGCTTTTTTTATATGTGAGATATCAGCAGGAATACAATAAAGAATATACTACAAAATTAAATATAAAAAACCTTCCAGCAAAACTTTTAATTGCTAATAACATTAAAGAAAATATAACCGTTAGTGTAAAAGGATTTAAAGATAATATATATGAACTTCCAAGAGATTTTTCTGCATATATAGATTTAACTAATGCACAAATTGGAAGTAATATGTATAAAATATATTTAGAAAATGATGCAGATTATTCATCGCTTAATATAAGTATAAATCCAAATAAAATACCTGTAGTGTTAGACCAATTAGCATACAAAACCGTTCCAATAGAAGTGCAAACTGTAGGAAAAGCATCATTAGGACTTGAAATTGAAAATATTATTATTAATCCTTCAAACACAATAATATCTGGACCTAAAACTTTAATATCTCAAATAGATAAATTATATACAAAAACTATAGACCTTGATGATAAATATTTAGATTATAACACTAAGCTTAGTCTAAACATACCGCCAAATGTGAAATCTGATACTTCTAGAGTAGATGCTAGTATAATTTTTGACAAAGATATAGAAATAGTAACATTTGAAAATATAGAATTAAATATTAATAATTTAAATAGCAGATTTAATATAAAATACAATGAACCTTTAATTGTGAAAAAAATTATATTAGAAATGAATAAAAACTTAATAGAAAACTTAAAAAAAGAGGATATACTCCTTTCATTAAATTTAATAAATATAACAAACGAAGGTATATACTCTAATATATCAATAGAAGCAAATATTCCAGATTATGCCAAATTATCATATATAGAGCCTTCATTTTTCAATATAGAAGTAGAAAAAATATGGACAAATCAATAATAAAAAATATTAGGTTCGGAGATATTATTATTATTT
>NZ_SRZM01000149.1 GCF_019402445.1 Brachyspira pilosicoli | reverse complement strand
TCAAGAAGCAAAAAAAAGAGGATACACAGCCTGTAAAGTATGTAATCCTCCTGATTAATTATCATTGTTTATAATCGCTATTATATTTAATTATTATTTGCCAAAAGAATAACAAACTTAAAAATCTTATAAAAATAAAATTATAATATTAATTTCTTCTAAATATTTTTAAGTAAATCTACCACAAACTCGTAGTTGTTTAGGCTCATTATATGCATTTTTTTATGTATCTTTAGCATGTCTTCAAAAAGTTTAGATGATAATTCTATTGCTGTTTTTCTCTCTTCTTCTTCTGATTTATCGCTTGCTTTTTTTAATTTGCTTAGCCATTTCTCTGGTATATATGAGCCTGATAATTTGTAGTATATAAAATATGCTGTCTTATAAGTTAATACAGGAAAAAATCCGGGTACTAATATAGGCTTTTCTTTTAATGGTAATTCATCAATGCATTTCAATAAAAATTCCAATCTCTCAACTTCGTATATTGGCTGAGTAAATATTGCCTTAACTCCAGAATTAGCCTTTTTAGCAAGTCTTACTTTTAAACTGTCATCATTTTTAGCATAACTGTTTATAACACAGAATGGATATATTGGCTTTAATGGTTCTTTGAAAGTAAACTCTCCTAAACTTTTTGATTTATTTAAGTTTTTTATTATATCTATTAATAAATTTGAGTTTCCTTCAAATACGCCTTTAGCTTGTTTTTGATTTCCATTAGCTATAGCATCACCTGTAACTGCAAGTATCATTCTTATATCAAAATAATTCGCTCCGATTAAATCATTTTGTAAAGCTATTGAGTTTTTGTCACGCATCGTTTGTGTTGCAATGAATGGCTTATTATTGTTTAGCCTTTGCTGTAATTGTATTGCTGCTAATATTGGAGATATTTTAATATTTGCAAAAGGGGAATCGGTTACTACAAATGCATCTACATAATTTTGTATTTGAGAATTATTTATTTTCTCTTCTATATAACTTAAATCATATTTTGCCTGAGGTGATATCTCTAGAGTAAAAGTATACTCATCATTATTTTCTAACTTTTTTATAAAACTTTCTATATTGCTGTTCATTTAATATATAATATTCTATAATAGAAAAAAGTCAAACTCGATTGTTATTTGATTATACATTTTCTTTATATTGTTTATTTATTTTTTTGTAGTAAAATATATTACATTTAAATATTGGTAAATTGTATATGACAGATAAAAAAATTAAGCAAGAAGAAAAATATAAATATTTAACTCAATCTAATATAGAACCATTAATTATAAAAATGGCTATCCCCACAATTATTAGCATGCTAACAACATCATTTTATAATATGGCAGATACTTTTTTTGTAAGTAAGATTAACACTCAATCTACCGCTGCAGTTGGAATAGTATTTTCTATGATGGCTATAATACAGGCTATTGGTTTTTTCTTTGGGCATGGTTCTGGTAATTATATTTCTATTAAATTAGGAGCTAAAGATACTCTTGAAGCTTCTAAAATGGCTGCTACTGGTTTTGTATCTGCTATGATAGTTGGGTTTATTATATTAATATTTGGAATTATTTTTATAAATCCTTTAGCATATATATTAGGCTCTACAAATACAATACTGCCTTATTCAAAAATCTATATGAAATATATTTTAATAGGTGCACCATATATGACGGCTTCTATTGTACTTAATAATCAATTAAGGCTTCAAGGAAATGCTTTGTTTGCGATGATAGGTTTAATAAGCGGAGCTATAATCAATATAATATTAGACCCTATTTTTATTTTTTATTTTGATATGGGAATAAAAGGTGCCGCTATAGGAACTATAATAAGTCAATTTATAAGTTTTTGTGTGCTATTAATTGGCTCAAATGTATGGGGTACACTTCCTATTAAATTAAAAGATTTTTCTCCTAGTTTAGAAAAGTACAAGGCTATAATTGTTGGAGGTCTTCCTAGTCTTTGTAGGCAAAGTATATCTAGTTTTTCCACTGCTTTTTTAAATACATCAGCTTCTATTTTTGGTGATGCTGCAATAGCTGCTATGTCTATAGTAAATAGGGTATCTATGTTTGCTAATTCTGCAATCATAGGTTTTGGTCAAGGTTTTCAGCCTGTATGCGGTTTTAATTATGGAGCAAAAAAATATGATAGGGTTATACATGCTTTTTATTTTTGTGTTAAAGTTTCTACTATTGTGCTTATAATATTTGCTTTTATAATTTTTATTAATTCTCATTCAATAGTAAATCTTTTTAATAAAGAAGATGAGGCATTATTTGATGTTACTAATAGAGCTTTACGTTATCAAGCATTAACTCTTCCGTTGTGGGGACTTATAACTTTATCTAGTATGATTCTTCAAACTACAAGAAAAACAATAAGAGCTTCAATACTTGCTTTAGCAAAACAAGGTATATTTTTTATACCTATAGTTTATATATTACCAAAGTTTTTAGGATTATTTGGTATAGAAATAGCTCAGCCTTTAGCAGATTTATTTACTTTTATTATATCAATACCTTTATATTATAGTATAATAAGAGAAATGAAAATGGAACTAAAAAATAATACAAAAGTAACTTAATTTTTAAAACTTAATAATAATATATTTTTATAGTTTTATTTTATATGATGTAATTGTATATAATGTTTTGACAAATAAACATTATAATGTATAATTTATTAGAATAATAGTTATTTTATGGAATTAAAAAAATATATATGAGAGAAATATTTTTACGATTAGAAAGTGAGAATGTTGAAAAAAGACTACAGGCCCTTGATGAGTTAGAAAAACAAATATCTACTGCCGATAAGAAAGCTGTTATTAAAGTATTAAAAGAACATATATTAGATTGGGACGAAGAGGTTAGGGCTAAAGTTGCTCATTTATTAAAATTATACATGGAGAAATAATATATGGCGAGAATAATATCTTTTTCTAGTGGAAAAGGTGGAGCTGGAAAAACTTTATGTTCCGTCAATTTTGCTAGTGAATTAGTTTCCAAAGGTTATAAGGTACTAGTTTTTGATATAGATATTAATTGTTCTAATGTTTTTATATTGTTGCAGGTAAAACCTCAGTCTAAATTACAGCAATATTTTGAAGGAGATATATCTTTAAAAGATTGTATATTGAATAGTCCTTTTAATATAGATGTTATTAGTGCGGGAGTTAATATACAGAAACTTTTACAGTTTGAGAGTGATTTTTATTTGTCAAAACTTGCTAATGATTTAAAAGCCTTATCTGAAGAATATGATTATGTTATTATAGATTATGCTGCAGGAATCACACAATCTATGTTAAAATTTTACGAGATTTCTGATGATATTATATTAGTTGCTAATCCTGAAATAACCTCGCTTACAGATTTGTATAGACTTATAAAAATGATATGCTCTAATAAAATTACAGAGAAGCTTTATTTGGTTGTAAACAAAGTAAAAAATATTGATTGGGCAGTTAATTTATATAAAGAGATAAAAAAGGTTGTTGATAAATTTGAACTTAATATAGAACTTAATTTACTTGGACCTATATTATTTGATGAAGAGAAAGTAATGATGTCTATTCAAAAGAGAACGCCTCTAATAATTCTTTATCCTAGAACACCTATAAAAGGCGGATTTTCTTTAGCTGTTACAAGGTATTTATATGATACAGGCGAAATGAAAGAAGATAATAATATTAAGGATAAAGCTTTTTTAGATTTCTTTTAATCTTTTAATAATACAAAATATTTATAAATTGTGATAAAAAAGTAAATTAATATTATAAGAATACTTTTTATAGAGTTGCAAAGGTATTTTTTATTTCCTATACTGAGAATATATAGTTTTCATATGTAGGAGGTAGATATGCTATTTAAAAAACTAGGTTTTACTAGCAAAGAAAATTTTAGGGCATTTATTACTGTTATAACAGCAGGTCAAATAATATATTGTGCCTTTGAAGCTTTTAAGGCTAGTTTTTATACACCGTTAATAACGATGTTAAATATTACTAATACTCAATTTGGTTTTTTATTTACATTGATAGGTTCTGCTATGTTCTTTTATATTCCAGCAGGTTGGCTAAATAATAGGTTTACGCCTAGACAGTTAATAATTAGCGGACTTATTATAAGAATTATAGGAACAGTGTATATGGTAGCAGTTGTAAATGCCTCATATATATCATTGTGTATAGTTGCTTTATCTTGGGGTATAGTAGATGCTTTCTTCTGGCCTGCTATTTTAAATGGTACTAGGCTTTTTGCTAGTGAAGAAAATCAGGGTATTGCTTTTGGTTTATTAGAATCAGGCAGAAGGGCTATGGAACTTGGAATGAATGCTTTAGCATTATTTATATTTACTGCTTTAGGTTCAAGTCCTACAGCTATGAGAATAATAATAAGTATTTATACTGTTTTAATAGTATTATGGGTGTTTTTATCATTTAAATTTATACCTAATATAAAATTATTAAAATCAGAAACTAGCACAGAAAAAAACAAAGAGGCATTATCTGGACTTATAAAAGCATTATTATATCCTGAAGTATGGCTTTCTGGTCTTATTGGTATGTCAGTATATACTGCTTATATAGCAGTTGTCTATTCTGTTCCTTATATGCAAAATGTTTTTGGATTATCCACTTCACAGGCGGTTGTTTTTGGTTTATTTAATGCTTCTGGAATAGGTATATTGGGCGGTATAATAGGCGGATTATTAGGTGATAAAGTATTTAAATCTCCTGTAAAAATGCTTTCTTATTCTTTATTATTAACAGTAGTAGTACTATTGGGTGTGGTACTTACTCCAAAGAATCCTGATTATTTGTATATAAGTATGATATTAATGTTTATATATTCTTTTGTTATATTTATATCAAGGTCTGTTTATTTTGCTCCTATAGGTGAAGCAAATATACCTAAGGAGTTTAGCGGTTCTGCTATGGCTGTAGCAAGTTTCTTAACTTATTCTCCTGTATTTTGGGCTTATGGAGTAAATGGTGCATTGATTGATATGAATAAAGATAATCCATCTCAGGGTTATTATTATATATTCTTAATAGGATTAATTTTTACTATTGTAGGAGCATTGTCTGCAATAATTCTATCAAGATTAATAAAAATAAGAAAAGCAAAAGCTCAATCAAATGAATAATAAAAAATCTATTTAAGGAGTTTTATATGTATTTAAGAAAAGTAATAGCACATAGAGGATTTTCTCATGAGTATCCAGAAAACACTATGTTAGCATTTCAAAAAGCAATAGAACTTGGAGTAAAATGTATAGAAACAGATGTAACTATATTAAAAGACGGCACACTTGTGTTATTTCATGATTATGAAACTAAAGACCATACAGATTATGACGGCATTATAAATGATTTAGATTATAATGCAATACAAAATATAGATGCTGGTTCTTGGAAAGATTCAAAATTTAAAAATACTAGAATACCTACTCTAAAAGAATTAATAGATTTATGCAAAAAAACAAATACAATAGTGAATTTAGAGTTAAAAGGCGAAGCTTCCAAAAATGAAAAATATTGGGATAGCATAGTAGAAAACACTGTAAAAACTGTAGCAGACAATAAAGCAGAAGATTTAATATTTTATTCTAGTTTTGAATTTGATATGCTTAGAACACTAAAAAAAATATCAAAAAACTCAAAATTTGGAATACTGCTTTGGGAAGAAACAGCTCATTGGAAAGATATAGCCGATGAATTAAAACCTCAGTCTATGCATCTATATGACCAAACTATAAATAAAGATTTAGCTAAAAATATTAAAAATGATGGATATGAACTTTATATATATACTGTAAATTCTATAGAACTTGCTAATGAACTTTATTCTATAGGGGTAGATGGAGTGTTTACAGATATGGCTAATATATTTGATAAAAAATTGTATTAAAATTATAAATAAAAAAGGAGGTAATTTAAGAATAACTTATTTACCTCCTTAAATATTGTCATATAAGTAATTATCTATAGTAATAATATCTCATTCTATATGAGTTTAATTGAGTTAATTGTTCTTCTGTAAGAACATCTAAAACAGTAACATCTTTTTCTATTCTAAGATAATCAATTTCTTTTTCTAAATCTTTTCTTTGATTTATTAAATCTTTTATCAAGTTTAAATCTAAATCAATTTTTTCTCTTTCAAGTTTGAATTTATAATCAATGCTTCTTTTTTGATATTCTAAATCATTGATTTTTAATTCATATTCATAAGATATTTGACCCATTTCTTCAAGCTGAGCATCTGTTAGATATATACCAGCATTTCTGCACATTCTGTATATATCACCTCTAGGACCGCCCATAGCCCTTGGCATAGCTCTTTCTCTTGGACCTGGTGCAGGCGGAACATCACCACCTCTTGGAGCAGGTGGCTGAGCAAATGCCAATGCTGATACTAATGTTAATATAAATGTAGATAATAATAATTTTGATTTCATTTCTAGTAACTCCTGTTTTGTTTTTGTATTATATTAGACGAAATTATAGGTGTGAAAGTTCCCGACTATAATTAAAAATGCAATTATTTTTATAAAGTTATATATAAAATGTTGATTTTTTTATATATTTAATTATCATTGTTGTATAACAAATTATAGTCATTATAATTTATTAAATTTTATATCGGAGTGTGTAAATTATGGGAAAATTAGGAAGAGTTTTATGGTTAGTATTTGGAATATTACTTATTATATCAGGCATAGCTACTATATTTAATCCAGCAGAAACAGTATTGTTGTTAGCATATATAATAGGCTTTTTAACAATATTCTCTGGAATAAGCACTATATTTTATTTTTTCAGTTTAAGACATTTATCAAGTTCTCTTTTAATTTTGGCAGATGGTATAATAACAACTATATGTGGTATTATAATCATATCTAATCTCACAATCAGCGGTGCATTTATACCATATATGGTTTCATTTTTTGTAATAGTGAGAGGGGTTATTGCTGTATCTTCTTCTATAGAATTAAAAAAAGAAGGTTATAGTAAATGGGGACTCTCATTATTTAGCGGAGTATTAACTTTATTAGCTGGAATTGTATTAGCATTTAATCCTATACTAGGTGCTGTTTATGTTAGTGTAGTTATTGGAATTGGTTTAATACTTTATGGTATTGTTACTTTGCAGCTTTGGTTTGCTTATGGCAATTTTTTTAAGGACTAATATAAAATTTTAATATTAAAATATAAATAAAAAAATATTAATTTACTAATTGATAAAAAATAATATTGTTGTATAGTATTACTAATAACAATATTATTTTTTTTATTTTGAGGGAAAAGTATGCCAATATATGATATAGAAATGATAAGAAAGTTTTATTTAAACTATTCTAATAAAGTTAATAGTGTTAAACAAAAATTAAATAGGGCATTAACATTATCAGAAAAGATATTATACGCTCATTTGTATGATGGGAAAACAATAAAAGATTTTAAGAGGGCAGAAGATTATGCAGATTTTCGACCAGATAGAGTTGCAATGCAAGATGCTACAGCACAAATGGCATTACTTCAATTTATGAATGCTGGAAAAACTTCTTCTGCAGTACCTGCAACAATACACTGCGACCATTTAATAGAGGCTTGTAAGGGTGCTGAAGAAGATTTAAAAAATGCACTTAATGTTAATAAAGAAGTTTATAATTTTTTGGAGAGTGTTGCTAAAAAATACGGACTTGGTTTTTGGGAGGCTGGTTCTGGAATAATACACCAAATAGTTTTAGAAAATTATGCTTTTCCGGGTGGCATGATGGTAGGAACAGACTCTCATACACCTAATGCAGGCGGTCTTGGAATGCTTGCTATAGGAGTAGGCGGAGCTGATGCAGTTGATGTTATGACAGGTATGGAATGGGAGCTAAAAATACCTAATATAATAGGGGTGAGATTAACAGGCTCTTTAAATGGTTGGGCTAGTGCAAAAGATGTGATATTAAAATTGGCAGGAATATTGACGGTTAAAGGAGGCACTAACTCTATTATAGAATATTTTGGAGAGGGTGTTAATAGTTTATCGGCTGCTGGTAAGGCTTCTATTTGTAACATGGGGGCAGAAGTTGGAGCTACCACTTCAATATTTCCTTATGACAATAATATAAAAGAATATTTAATTGCTACAGGACGAGAAGAGATAGCTAAACTTGCTGATGAAAATATAAATAATCTAAAAGCAGATGAGGAAGTGTATAATAATCCAGAGAAATATTATAATAAAATAATAGAAATTAATTTGTCTGAATTAGAGCCATATATAAACGGACCATTTACTCCAGATGCAGCTTGTACTATAAGTGAGTTTGCTAAAAAAGTTGAAGAAAATAAATATCCTACAGCTATGGAAGTTGGTTTGATAGGCTCTTGTACTAATTCTTCTTATCATGATTTAAGTAAGGCTTCTTCAATAGCTCGTCAGGTAATAGAAAAAAAATTAAAAGTAAAATCAAAAATAATAATTAATCCTGGCTCTGAAGCTTCATATAATGCAGCTTTGAGAGACGGTATAATTGACGACTTCAAAAAAATAGGTGCTGTGATAATGACTAATGCATGCGGACCTTGTATAGGGCAGTGGAACAGAGAAGAGAAAGACAACACAAGAGCTAATTCTATAGTAACATCTTTTAACAGAAACTTTGCTAAAAGAGCAGACGGTAACCCTAATACTCATGCATTCGTTGCTTCTCCTGAAACTGTAATGGCTTTAAGCATAGCAGGGGATTTGAGATTTAATCCTCTAAAAGATAGTTTAATTAATGAAGAAGGAAAAGAAGTTAAACTAGATGCCCCTGTTGGAATAGCTTTGCCAAAAAACGGACTTAGCACAGAAAATAAAAACAGACAAAATTTCCCAGACAGTAGCGTAGAAATTATAATAGATAAAGAGTCAAAACGTTTACAGTTATTAAAGCCTTTTGATAAGTTTAATATAAAAGATTTTGAGAATATGCCTTTGCTTATAAAAGTTAAAGGTAAATGTACAACTGACCATATATCAATGGCTGGACCTTGGTTAAAGTTTAGAGGTCATTTAGAAAATATTTCAGACAATATGCTAATGGGGGCTGTTAATTTCTTTAACGACAAAACAAACTCTGTATTTAATCAATTAAGCAACAGTTATAAAGAAGTTTCAAAAACAGCAAAAGAATATAAGCAAAAAAATATTTCTTCTATAGTGGTTGCAGAAGAGAACTATGGAGAAGGCTCAAGCAGAGAGCATGCTGCAATGGAGCCAAGATTTTTGAATGTTAAGGCAGTGCTTGCTAAAAGTTTTGCTAGGATACATGAAACTAATCTTAAAAAACAAGGTATACTTGCTATAACATTTAAAAATAAAGATAATTATGACAAGATAGAAGAAAAAGATAAAATAAGCATATTAGGACTTGATGATTTTAGGCCTAAACAAAACTTAACTGTTAAAGTAATTCATCAAAATGGAAGTGAAGAGATTTTTGAAGCAGTTCACACCTATAATGAAGCACAGATTGAATGGTTTAAAAACGGAGGAGCATTGAATAGTTTAATGAAAAACTAATTTATATAAATTTAAATGTTTTATATTTTTTATAGTATCATAAATAAAAATTTATTTATGAGTTATATAAGTATGAATTTATAAATAAAATATTTTAATATATATTGAAACAATTAGCTTTTGTTAATTTTTAGTTATTTATGAATATAAATTATAATTTTTTATAACATAAAACTATAATTGTAATACAAGATAAAACCTAAATTTAGATTAAAAAATGCAGTTCTTTTGGTTCTTTTATAC
>NZ_SRZM01000148.1 GCF_019402445.1 Brachyspira pilosicoli | reverse complement strand
GGGCACTTCCTTCGGTCGCCCTGAAGGACTTCGTCAAAAAGTTTTTACCCTATGGGTACGCTTCGCAGGGGGGGCAAAGCCACAGATATAAAAACAAGAATATAAATTTATTTTTGACAAAATGTAGTTGTTTAGGTATATAATTTTATATCAACTTTTCCCGTGGCAAAAGTTGCAAAAGCACATATTACTTTTTATTATACAGTGAAATATTAATAAAAAATTAATACCCCAATAAAAATAATGATTATACTAACTTCAGCTTTCTAATATTTTTTATATTAATAGTATTCTTTAAAAGATAGCTCTTAATATCTCTGATTCTTATAGGTTTATTATCATTTTGAAGTATAGTGATAAATATTTCATTGTCTTTTTTGTTTAATATATAATCTCCTAAACGCTCTTCACTTTCTTTTAGAGTTTCTTTATTTGAAAGTAAATTAAATGCCTTATCATTATCATTAGTATTCATTTTATATAAAATATTTTTTGGAAGAGCTTGTATTTTTTTTATGTTTGTGGCTATAAAGTTCGCTTCTAATATTTCTATTCCTATATGGGAAAGTAAATTATTAATTTTATTTTTTAATAAATCTATGTCTATATTATCAGTTAAGCTTACTTCCATATATTCAGCATCACTTTCGCAGGCAAAAGGAGTAGGGGGAGTAAAAACTATTTTTTCAAGAGGGTGAAAACCTCTACTTAAAGATATACTAGCCCCTGCGATTTTAAAAGCACAAACCATTACACGCGATAAATCATGCATACCCAAAAGAGATGATATGCCTTCTTTTTTAAACTTCATAAATACTTTATAGTTTACAGCAAATATATCTCTTTTCTTTAGAGTTTTTAATTCTTCAACCATTTGAGTAAAGTTTGTATTTAAAACTTCTTTTTTATATTTATGGCAATATTTTTTATAATCTATACCGCAGTTTTGACAATTACCTGTAAAGCAGTAGTCTGTAAACTTTCCATTTTGAAATCTCTCGTATTCTTTGTCAAAGAATTGCTGGCTTACAAGAGTGTCAATGCATTTCCAAGGCATATTTATTTTTTTGCTTAATAATTCTTTTATAGTGTATCCGCTCTCTTCTATCACTTCCTTCCAAACATCATATTTGAAATGCTCAACCCAAGCATCAAATCTTGCACCTTTTTTATATGCCTTATAAATAATCTCTCCTATTTTTTCATCGCCTCTTGAAATTATCCCTTCAATTTCTGCCATTCTTGGAGGGTGATATTTGATAGCTACCTTGCTTCCTCTAAAATGGTCTCTTACCTTTCCTATATAGTAAATAGCCTCTTCATCTGTAAGTTGATTATTATTTTCTAAAGGTGTATGAGGCTTTGGTATAAATACATTGATAGCGGCATTTATTTTTACTTTCTTTTTTGATACTTCAAGCATTTTTTCTAATGCTTCTATTATTTCATCGGCCTCTTTTTCTGGGTTATCAGTAAATCCTATCATGAAATATATTTTTACTATCTTCCAGCCCATTTTTTGAACATCGGCAAGTATATTATAAATTGCATCTTCATCCATTGACTTGTTTATTTTTTCTCTTAATTCATGGCTTCCTACTTCTAATGCAAATGTTAAGCCTGTTTTTCTAAATTGTGCAATTCTCTCAGCAGTTTCTTTATCAAATGAATCAATTCTTAATGAAGGCAGGGAGAGAGAAAATCCATTATGCTCTCCTAGTGTCTGTAAATATTCTATTAATTCACCAATATGCGGATAATCATCAGCAGAAAGAGAAAATAAATTTAAAGTATTAGCTCCCGTTGCTTCTAATGACTCCATTGCTATATCAACAATTTTTTCTATAGTGCGGTTTCTTACAGGTCTATAAGTAATTCCAGCCAAACAAAATCTGCAGCTATGTGTACAACCTCTCGCTATTTCTACGGATATTCTGTTTTGAATTCCTTCAACAAGAGGTACTAAAGGCTTTTTTACATAAGGCATTTCATTAATATTTTCAACAAATATTCTTTTTACATTATCTCTTGGATATTTAGGTACATAAGCATATTCAAGTTTTGAAAGCTCTTTTAATATATCATCTCTTTTAGCACCATTTTTTTTGAGATTATAAATTATATCAACAAAGTTTTTCATCTCAAAATCAAATTCACCAAACAAAAATACATCAATAAAATCAACCAGAGGAAATGGATTAAATACGCTTGGTCCGCCTGCAGCTATTATAGGTATATCTTCTCCTCTTTCATCTCTATGTATAGGTATTTGACTTAGTTCCAACACTTGAAGTATATTTGTATATATAAGCTCATACTGCAAAGTAAAACCCAAAACATCGGCATCTTTTACTCTGCTGAAAGTCTCCAAAGTATAAAGCGGTATATTTTTCTCTCTTAAAAGTTTCTCAAAATCTTCAGCTATACTATACACTCTCTCGCAGGAAGCATATTCAATAGAGTTAATAACCTCATAAAGTATAGAAAGCCCCAAATTGCTAATTGCTACTTCATACATATCCGCAAAGCACATAACAAATTTAAAAGGCATATTAGGTTTTATTATAGCGTTTATCTCACCGCCTAAATATCTAGTAGGTTTTACTATGTCCTCGCTTTTTACAAGATTTAATATCTCTTCTCTCATGTTGCTGCTTGAATTATTGTTCATAAATTACCTTTAATTAAAACTCTTCAGATTCATTATTTTCTTTGCTTAAAAAACCTTTTATAGTGGTGCAATTAAATAACTCTTTTAAAATACTTTCAAGTTCATCTCTAGCATCCATTACTTTTTTATCATTAACACCAATAAAACCATCTATTGGAAAAATAATATTAGTTGTAGTTTCTACAATCTTTCCATATTCGCTTTGTCTCCATATCCATCTTCTTGTTCTTATATCATTACCAGAAGTGTATACAAGTTCATTATCTTCTAATAATTCTATTTCAGTCTCCCCAAAAGGTAAAAACTTATCCCCCTTAACAGAATATCTTACATAAAAATCATCATTCATAGAATCAATATCATGTGAACCCATAGGAAGTTTATATTTTATAGATAAAGCATTAACCAAATCTACTATTTTATTTATATGTGGGAACCCTTTACCTTTTGAAACCCTTGTAAGTATAGCCTCTATAGATGATAAAAACTTGTTAGGGTTAATAGATAATTTTTCAAAAGCATTTCTATAGCATAATATTTCACTATATTCTTTTATCTTTACATTTTCTAATTCTTTTTGTGCTTTTGATAAGTTATTATCAAGCAAATCTATAACATATTTATCATTTTCTCTGTTGTCTATATTTTTAGCTACAACAAATGCTATGCATAAATTGTCTAGAGTGTTAAATACTTTTTCTTCTATTTTGAATTTCATATTAATCCTTTATGTAATTATATTTGTTATAATCTTATAAAGAATATAATAAAATGACTCATTTGTCAAAGTATTAAAAAACATAAAAAAATATAAAAAAAATAATTTTTCGGGAACTTTTTTGAATATCAATCGTCTAATATAATACACAACTTAAGAATAATTACTCATAATTTACTCAAAAACTCCGTGTAATGTTTTTCATTATGCGGAGTTATTGAATTTATTTTTACTATTTGTATAATTAATATATACGGAGGTAAAACAATGAAGAAATTATTTTGTATATTTTTTATACTATCAATTAATTTATTTTCACAATACTATTATTCTCCAACACCAAGAGTAGGCAATGTAAAACCATTAATACCTAATCAGAGAATACCAATGTATCAGCCTCGTTATGACTTATATAATCAAAGATATAAAAATTATGGATACACAAAAACATATTATAAAAATGGAAGATTCTATAAATTTGGAAATGGATATATGACTTATCAAGAAAGAGAAAAATTAAAAGCAATAGACGGCAGATATTCTCCAAGAATTAGAATGCTTGAAGATAGAATGAGAGTAAATAATTCTAAGATACTATCAGAAATATATCAAAAATCTCCGAATAATAATGCTGTAAATAGTGCTGTTAATGATAATTTTAGAATACAGATGCAAATACAGATGATGGAAACATTAAGAAATTTAGATATAGACAGAAATTTTAAATAGATATTTTACTATACAAAACTATTTGCAAAAAGCCACTTGCTATATTATAATATATCATCTAAATATAATTTTATTATCAAAAATATTTTAATAATATAAGGATATATTTTAATAAATGTCATACGCAGAGAAAATTAGGAATTTTTGTATTATAGCACATGTTGACCATGGAAAAAGCACTTTAGCCGATAGAATCATAGAACATACCAAAGCTGTATCAAGCAGAGAAATGAAAGCACAAATTTTGGACTCTATGGATATAGAAAGAGAGAGAGGAATAACAATAAAGAGTCAGGCTGTAAAACTTTCTTATCAAGCAAAAGATGGAGAAGTATATACTCTTAATTTGATTGATACTCCGGGACACGTTGACTTTAACTATGAGGTTTCTCGTTCACTTGCTGCTTGTGAGGGTGCTATACTTGTAGTAGATGCTGCTCAGGGTGTTGAGGCTCAGACTATTTCTAATTTTTATCTTGCTTTTGAAAATAATTTGGAGATTGTACCTGTTATAAATAAAATAGATTTGCCTGCTGCTAATATTGAACTTTGTAAAGAGCAGATGGAAAAAGAGTTTGGTGTTAATAAAGATGATATTGTTTTAGCGAGTGCAAAAAATGATATAGGAATAGACGAGATACTTGAAGCAGTTGTTAAGATGATACCAGCTCCAAAGGATAATACTGATAAAAAAACAAGGGCTTTGATATTTGATTCTTATTATGACCCTTTTCGCGGTGCTGTTATGATAGTGAGAATATTTGACGGCTCTATTAAAAAAGATGATAAGCTTCTTTTAATGGAAACTAAAGCAGAGTATGAAGTTGAAGAATGCGGTACACTTTTACTTGGACTTAAATCTGCAAATGAACTTAAAAGCGGTGAAGTAGGATACATCATCGCAGGTATTAAAAATATATCAGACATAAAAATAGGAGACACTATTACCCTCGAAGAAAACCCTTCTGATGAACCTTTGATTGGTTATAAAGAAGTTCTTCCTATGGTATTTGCTGGCATTTTCCCTGCAGAAGATGAAGATTACACTAACTTACAAAAGGCATTAGAAAAATTAAAACTTAATGATGCTTCTTTGGTTTATGAGCCAGAGCGTTCTATAGCTTTAGGGTTTGGATATAGATGCGGTTTCTTAGGGCTCTTGCACTTAGAGATTGTACAAGAGCGTTTAGAGAGAGAGTTTAATCTTAATCTTGTAATAACTAGCCCTTCTGTAGAAGTAAAATTAAAACTCACAAACGGTGAAGAGAAACTCATAGATAACCCTGCAGATTTTCCTTCTGCACAGTATATAGAAAAATGTTATGAGCCTTTTATTAATGCTCTTATAATAGTGCCTACCGATTATTTAGGAAATATTATATCTCTTTGTATAGACAGAAGAGGCACTCAAACTTCACTCACATATTTAGATGATAAAAGAGCTGAAATAAAATTCGATTTGCCATTAATAGAAGTAGTGTATGACTTTTATGATAAATTAAAATCAATATCAAGAGGTTATGCTTCTTTCGATTATGATTTTTCAGATTTTAGAGAAAGCCAAATAGAAAAAATAGACATACTTGTTCATGGTGAAGTAGTGGATGCATTATCATTTATGGCTCATAGAAGCAATGCAGAAAGCAGAGGAAGACAAATTATAGAAAAATTAAAACATCTCATACCAAAACATATGTTTCAGATTCCTTTGCAAGCAGCAATTGCAGGTCGCATAATAGCAAGAGAAAATATAAGTGCATTAAGAAAAAATGTTACAGCTAAATGTTACGGCGGAGATATTACAAGAAAAAGAAAGTTGTTGGAGAAACAGAAAGAAGGTAAAAAGAGAATGAAGGCTATTGGAAGCGTGGAGATTCCTCAGGATGCATTTATAAGTGTACTTAAAACTGATGACAATAATAAATAATAACAAATTTCTTAACCGCACGGTAAACATATTTTTATTTATTGTTTAGATTATAATTTTAATATTATTATATTTTAAATTTTACTCTGCGTGCGGTGTGTATGTTATAAATTAAAAAAATCTTGGGTGGAGGTTAATATTCATAATTAAGCAATAAGAAATAAAAAGCATATATTACAAATTAAAATTATAAAATCTATAGGGTGGGAATATAAATAAATTTAAAAGCTAATTATATAGCCTATTTTTATAACTAAAATATAGTATATACTATATTTTTATTTATGATTAATTTATTTATTACTAGTATTTACTTTTAATTTCTAAATACAATATCTC
>NZ_SRZM01000147.1 GCF_019402445.1 Brachyspira pilosicoli | reverse complement strand
ACTTCTTTTATTGGTATAAAAGAAGCAAAAAAACTGCATTTTTAGATAAAATACAAGTATTATCTTGCCTCTACAAATATTCCAACATATAAAGTTAAAAGTTTGCACTTTCGCGAAGCGTGCCCGAAGGGCGAAAACTTTGACGAAGTCCGCAAAGCGAAGGCGGGAAAAAGTTGAACAAAAAACTTGTATCATAAAAATGTAATTGTATATTCTAATCTCATAGAAAAATCGTCAAATAATATTTTGTTATAATTTAAAAAAACATAGGCGGCTGAAAATCAACTATTAAAAATTAACTTCCAACCGCCTACTAGACTTTATATATTCAACTTTTACTTTTTATCTATTATTTATTGTCATCAACAACCTCATAATCAGCATCAACTACGCCGTCATCTTTTCTGCCTGAATCTTGGTTAGTGTTTTGCTGTGCTTGTTGCTGTCCTGCATCAGCTTGTCCTTGCTGTGCTCCTGCTTGTTTATAAAGAGCCTCTGAAGCTTTGCTCCATGCTGCTTGTAAATCATCTGTAGCTCTTTTTATACTGTCTGTATTGTTAGATTCTACTGCTGATTTTAAAGCACTCATTTTTGACTCAATCTCTGATTTATCTGAAGGCTGTAATTTATCGCCGTTTTCTTTTAATAATTTTTCTGTCTGATAAATCATATGGTCAGCATTGTTTTTAGCCTCAACTTCCTCTTTTTTCTTTTTATCTTCTTCAGCATGTTTTTCTGCATCTTGAACCATTTTGTTTATTTCTTCCTCGCTAAGTCCGCTTGAAGAAGCTATTGTTATTTTCTGCTCTTTACCAGTACCCAAATCTTTAGCTGTAACATGTACTATACCGTTAGCGTCTATGTCGAATGAAACTTCAATTTGAGGTACGCCTCTTGGTGCAGGTGGTATACCTACTAAATCAAATCTTCCAAGCTCTCTGTTGTCATTAGCCATTTTTCTTTCACCTTGTAATACTCTAATAGTTACAGATGATTGATTGTCTGCTGCTGTTGAGAACACTTGTTTTTTGTTTGTAGGTATAGTAGTGTTTCTGTTTATTAAAACAGTCATTACTGAACCTTCTGTTTCAATACCAAGTGAAAGCGGAGTAACGTCAAGAAGAAGTACATCTTTAACATCACCTTTAATAATACCGCCCTGTACTGCAGCACCCATTGCTACTGCTTCGTCTGGGTTTACACTTTTATTTGGGTCTTTTCCAAATATGTTTTTAACTGTCTCTTGTACTAAAGGTATTCTTGTAGAACCTCCAACAAGTATAACTTCATCTATATCGCTAGTAGAAAGTCCTGCATCTTTCAATGCTTTTTCACATGGGATACGAGTTTTTTCTACTAAGTCTCTTACTAAATCCTCAAATTTTGCTCTTGATAAAGATACATTCAAGTGTTTAGGACCTGATGCATCTGCTGTCAAGTATGGTAAGTTGATATCTGTTTGAAGTGAGCTAGAAAGTTCTTTTTTAGCTTTTTCAGCAGCTTCTTTTAATCTCTGTAAAGCCATTTTGTCGCTATTTAAATCAACGCCTGTATCTTTCTTAAACTCTTCTATTAGCCAATTAATTATAGCTTGGTCAAAATCATCACCGCCTAAATGTGTATCACCATTTGTACTTTTTACTTCAAATACTCCGTCAGCTAATTCAAGTATAGATATATCAAATGTACCGCCGCCCAAGTCATAAACCGCTATTTTTTCATCTTTCTTTTTCTCCATACCATAAGCTAAAGCAGCAGCTGTAGGCTCGTTTATTATTCTTAATACATTAAGTCCAGCAATTCTTCCAGCATCTTTTGTTGCCTGTCTTTGGCTGTCATTAAAGTATGCAGGTACTGTGATGATTGCATCTGTTACAGTTTCACCTAAATACTCTTCAGCTGTTTGTTTCATCTTTTGAAGTGTTCTTGCACTTATCTCTTGAGGAGTAAAGTTTCCTTCAAGTGTTTTAATTTTTACTTTTCCGTCTTCCTCTATAACTGTATAAGGCATTCTTGAACGCTCTTCTGATACTTCAGAATAAGTGTTACCCATAAATCTTTTTATAGAGAATATTGTATTTTCTGGGTTAGTTACCATTTGGTTTTTAGCAGGCTGACCTACTAATACTTCCCCTTTATTTGTAAATGCTACTATAGAAGGTGTTGTTCTGTTTCCTTCGCTGTTTGTTATTACTACAGGTTTACCGCCTTCCATTACTGATACGCATGAATTTGTAGTTCCTAAATCTATTCCAATAATTTTGCTCATTATAAATTTCTCCTTAAATGTTAATTAAATGTTTATGTACGTTTAAAGTCTATAAGTCTAATTCTTCGTTAGAACGCTTACAATATATTCAGTATGCCCATTGCCTAAATGTGATGTATTAAGATCAACATTGATAACTTCTCTGTTTTCTATATGTCTGTTAATCTCATCTGTTAAATCTTGCAAAACCTTATTAATATGATTTATGCTCTCTTTCTTTGAATCTTTAGGTTCAAAATAAGCTCTAAAAAGTTGAATATGTGCCATAAAAAAAATCTCCTTATAAATATAAAGTAAATAAAAATTTATTATTCAGCTCTCTTTGGTTTTCCAACCACAACCTTAGCTGTTCTCAAAAGTTCATCATTTAATTTGTAACCCTTAGCATAAACTTCTACAACCTGCTCTTTATCAATATCAGGAACTTCTAACATAGTTAATGCCTCATGCAAGTTAGGGTCAAACTCCTCTCCTAATGCCTCTATCTCAGTTACACCATTATCAGTTAAAAAATCTATAAACTGCTTATGTATTAATTCTACGCCCTTATAATATTCGCTTCCCTTTATAGTTTCATCATTATCAAAAGATTTTAATGCCCTCTCAAAATTATCCATAAAATTGATAAGAGATAGTAATAAACCTTTATTAGCTCTCTTTATGCCGTCAGCTTTTTCTTTGGCAGTTCTTTTTCTAATATTTTCTGCCTCAGCCATAGCACGCATATATTTATCTTTCATATCAGAAACTTCATTTTCTAACTCTTCTACTCTCTTTTTTAGAATGCTAATTTCATCTTCATTATTTTCGCAACATTCACAAGCCTCTTTTTGTTCTTCATTAACTTCATTAGTTTCATTAGCTTCTGCATTAGAATTGTTTTCTGCAATGTCCTCACTACCCTTACTAGCAGCTTCATTGCCTTCTTTCATTTCTTCTTCTTGCATTTAATCTCCTTTTTGTTTCCTTCTTATTTCCTTTTAATTATTTACAGAAGTTACACCTATAATATATGCAATAATCGTGCCAAAGATATTATTTTTTATTATTGTATTTATTTATTATATTTATTAAAAAATAGAAAATAATTGAATAAAACATAAATATGAGCTTAAATTACATAGTTTATTTACTATAGTCTGCTATAAATTATCAAAACTACATATACATATTCTAATTAATTAAAAATACAAAAAATTAACAACATATTATGTTTAATAATAACACACAAAAGTGAATAATAGATGTTTAATAATTATACACTAGATTATAAAAAGGTGTTTAAAAAAGTATCACCCCGAGAAAGGATCTGCAGGGTGATAAGGAGGTTTATGAAAAATTGTATTATTTAACAATACAATTAATATTATATAAGAATTTATATAAATGTCAAGAAAAAATATCAAAATATCATACATTTATTTTTGTCATAAATTAAGTTAAATTTGCTTAAATTTTTACAAATTCTAATAAATTATGATAAAGAAGATATTATATCATTAATCTCTCTTGCTACATGAGAATCTGCTTTAAGCTCTTCTTTTATTTTTTCTCTAGCATGTATTATAGAAGCATGATCTCTATTAAACTCTAGTCCTATTTCTGTAACAGATTTTTTAGAATATTCGCAAGCTAAGTATACCGCAACATGTCTAACTTTAGCTATAAACTTAGTTCTGTCTTTACTGTCAAAAGCATTCATCTCTATTCCGTAATAATCTGCAACTATTTTTTTTATTTCTTTGATAGTAGCATTTTTTAATTTTGGTTTATTAGTAAAATAATCTTTAAAAATATTTAACTTATCACACTCTTCAACATTAGGAGTTATTTTCATCAAATCTCTCACAGACAAATAAGCCCTAATAGCCCCCTCAATTTTACGAACATCGGTTGTAATATTTTCTGCCATATATTTAATTACTTCTTCATCTATTTTTGTATTTAAGTCAATTAATTTTCTTTCAATTATGGCAAGCCTAGTTTCATACTGCGGAGGCTCTATAGATAATATTAAGCTCTTTTCAAATCTGTTTTTTAATCTTGCCTCTATATTTCTAAGTTCCTTAGGAGGCTTATCGCTTACAAACACCATCTGTTTACAGCCATTATCTAAAGCCTGAAATATTTCAAATAACTCTTTAGAAGTCTCCTGAGCACTTTCTAATAATTGCAAATCATCAAGCAAAAACATGTCTAAAGATTTATATTTCTTTTTGAAGTTGTCTGACTTTTTAGTTTGAAGACCGTATATATATTCATCTCTAAATCCGCTTCCGTCTATATAATTTACTTTTGCATCTGGGTTATTCTCTAAGTAATAATTACCAATAGCCTGTAATAAATGAGTCTTACCTATACCCACACTTCCATATATATAAAGAGGATTGTATTCTCTACCCGGTTTCTCAGCAACTAATTTCGCAGCAGCAAAAACAAATTTATTATTGCTACCCTCTATAAAATTGTCAAACTTAAAATATTCATTTAAATTGGACTTATATTTACTTCTTGTATTATTGTCTTCTGTTGTTACTGTTATTTCTGAAACATCATCAGCATTTTCTTCTTCATTATCATTAACAACATTTACATCAACTAATACTTGAATATTTACATCATATCCGCATTTATCTTTTAAATAGCCTTTTATACGCTCTAAAAAATCTTTCTTTATATGATTAGCTGCAAAATCACCCGAACAAATAATACTTACATTTTCCTCATCATCAACCCTAAAAACACTGCCCTTGAGTAAAGCAACCCCAGCATATTCTCCATTTTCTGATATTATCTCTAGAAACTCATTAAAATATTCTTTTATCTTTTCCATTTATCTATCTTTAAAAAAATTAATTGCTCTTTTATCGGTATCAAATTATTATAAACTTTAATCGAAATAAATTATAATATTATAACATACAAAATATAAACTAAAACAAATAAAGAAATAAAACCTAATCCATATAATAAAAACTTAAAAACATTAAAATGCGATAACATTTTATATATCTGCTCTTCCTTACTGTTTTCTTGATAAGAGTTTGGTGTTACATAACTATCCTTTTGAGGATTAAATACCTTAACTTTTATAGGTTCTGTTTCTTCTATAATAACGCAATGCTCATCACTTAAAGCAAGTGCTATCTTTGTAGAATGCTCATTAACTGTTTTATCTATTACTTCTCCAACAACAAAATATTTATTATTATTATTTTTTTTAGTATTAATGTCTAAATAAGTCATATTAGGATAGAAAGAACTATAATCCACTTTTACTATAATCTTATCTCCCAACTTTATGTCCGCTATAGCTCTACCCATAATAGGAGCTACAACAAAATCGCCATTTACTATTTTATATTTTGCTATAATTGAATCCTCAGTATTCTCTTTAGCCTTATCATTATTAGAATCTAATATATATTGACTTATATCTATGCTAGTTCCTTCAAACTCTTTTTTAAACTCCTGTATAAAGTTATTAACCTCATCAATATAAAAGCCCTTACAATTTACATCATATATACCTATATTATAATCCATAGAAATATTTAATGTGTCTGAAAATATATCTATTATAGAAATAATATCATTATTAATAGCAGCCATAGTTGTATGAACTACATTTGTTCTGTTAGCTAAAATAGAATCCAAATCGCTGTTTAATTTATCTAAAATTATATTTACTTTATAATGCACATTATTATAAACTTCTATATATTTATAAAGCTCCAAATAATTATCATAGCTATTTAAAACTTCAAATAATTCATAACTATCTGAAATTAATACTGTTTTGGTAATAAGATTAATTGTTAGTTTATCTATAAAAAATACAAAATATATATATTGGTCTAAATCTGGATATTCTGCTATAAATCTTACCGCAAGAACTTCTGTTTCATCTAATATTAAATTATTGTCTGACATAATACTCCACTTATATATAGTAGTATTTATTTTATACTTTAAAGAGTATTATATCATTAATAAACCAATACTCAAGTATAATACTATATAGT
>NZ_SRZM01000146.1 GCF_019402445.1 Brachyspira pilosicoli | reverse complement strand
GGCTTATAATAATTTAGCTAATGCATATTTAAATTTGAAAGACTATGATGAAGCTATAAGATATTTTAAATCTTCTATAGATATTAATGATAGCGATGAGGCTTATTATGGAATAGCTATTTGTTATTATAGTAAAGGAGAAAAAGAGACTTCTGCATATTATTTAAATAAAAATATTGATAATATAAATGAAAATTATATAGATATGCTTTTTAATATTTACATAGATTTAGAAGATTATGATAAAGCAATTGTATGCGTTAGAAAAAATAATAAATATTATGATAGGCTTATAAATATTTTGTATAATAAAAAAGAGTATTCAAAAATAATAACTTTATTTGAAGAAAACAATATCAATCTAGTTAATAATGAAATTATAGCTAATTCATACTTCTACACAAAAAATTATGATAAAGCTATAGAATATTATAAAAAACTTTTAGAAACAAATAAAGACAATTTTATTTATTATAATAATATTGCTATTTTGTTTTTCTTAAAAAATGATTACCCTTCTATTGTAGAAACTTATTTAAAATATTTAGAGAATAATAGTTTAGCGAGTTACAGTATATTTTTGCTTTCATACAGCTTACTTGCAAACAAAAAAATTAGTTATAATGATTTTTTAAAACTAACAGATAAATGTTTAGAGAAAAGCATCACATATACAAATTATACAAAAACAATATATCAAACTTTTAAATATGATACCAACACTTTAAAAACCATATTTGAAAACAGAATACAATTTTGTGATTCTCATACTATATTAAAAGATGAGTTCACAGAAAATCATTTAAGAGCATTAAAACCTATATTAGAAAAAATGAATATAATTTCGTTTTATAAAAATATAGATGATATTAATAATTGGAATACTGACACTATATGTGTAGAGTATGAATTATTGAACCATAATATATGCATTGCTCATAAAAACGATAACATTGATATATATGGCAAAAAGGCTAAATTTTTATCGTCTAATGAAAATATAGAATACGGCAATTTGCTTTCTATTTTTTATAAAGAGAGAGATAAAATAATATCATATAAAAAAGAGTTAGAATTAAAAGTAAAAGCAGTATATTTATCATATAGTTTTGATGATTCTGATATAAACCTCATGAAATGCATACTAAAAAATGAAAACATAAAGCTATACAAAATGAATAATGATAATTCATATAATGAGATTTAAAATATTTATTGTAATATAAAGTTTCTTGTTTCTATATAAGGCGTTTCATCAGCAATATAAGACTCTATTACAACAATATAGTTTCCTTTTGGAAGAGATGCTAATTCCTCTTTTGGTATAGTAAGCTTAAACACATCATTTTCTAAAACTGCCTCATATTCCCTTTCGCCTCCATTTTGTAATTGAAGAAGCACTTTTACTTTTGTATTAGGGTCTGGCATCTCTAAAGCATTATTAGGATAATTGTATGATGAAACATAAATATCTATATTCATATCATTGTTTTTATTTACTATTGCAGGCATTTCAATATCTTCTATTCTGCTCATTTTTGTTGATAATTTTTCTATCCAATATTCAGCAGTGTAAGCATAATCTTTAAAAGCAGTTAATTCTATATAATTAGCCTTTGAATCTATTCTTGAAATAAAGAAAGGACCGTTTGATATATAAGCGTGTCCGTACTTATCTATAAAGTCAATAGCAGCCTGATATCTTTTAACAGCCTCTTCTTTTGTGATAAAATCTTCTATTCCAACAGGTATATATTGAGAATCACGCATTTCAATTAATTTTTCTTTTATGTCAGATACACATATAGGATTTTTTACATCTATAGCAGTCAATGATTGGTCTTGTGAAATAGTATAAACATTACCAGATTTAGAGCCCTCAAGGACCATTTTCATTATAGCTTCATTTATCTCAAAAGGAATAACAGTGTTTCTATTAGGGTTTCCTATTTTAGGACCAACTGCAGCAATAGCAATTTGTCTATTCATATCCATTGGCCAATAATAATTTCCATAGAGTGTAAAACTTCCATCTTCATTTATTACACTTCCAACTGCATTATCCATAGCAGAAGTATATCTTCCAGCCATAGCAGAATCATAATACTTATCATTTTCATTTGTCTTTGTTATTATGTTTGCAATAAACACACTTCCATACATCAAATCAACTAAAGACGAATCTATGCCATGATGCCATTTAAAGCTTTTTGGTTTAAAATCACATTTTACATAAGCAGTAAGATTATCAGCCTTTTTATAAATTATCTCACCATTTTCAACTTTCGTAGTTAAACCTTCTTCCCATTTTTGAGTATAAGGGTTATACATTTTAGCATTATTAGGAACTTTCACAGTACCTACTGGTATGCCGTTATCACCAGCTCTAACACCTATCTCTAAACTATTAGTATCTGCCTCGCCAAGTATAAACTCTGTCTTTGCGGTGGAAGGCGATTCAAATGTAGCACCAGCATCAGAGCAAGGACCTATCATTATAGCAGAATATGCATCAGAAAATCCACCCACTCCCACAGGGTCCCAAGGACTTATAAATAATGAACCTTGTGCAGAATGCTGAAGAACTCTTAATACTTTTTCACCGTTTCTATTTGGCTTTATGTCGGCACTTCTTATAGACCAATCATTAACACCATCGCCTACTCCGTAAAGCATTCTTCTGTTAAATCTTTCTTTGTTTGCTACAAAAAACTGCGTTTGAGAGTTTAAATATATTCGCACAGCATCTTCAAGCCCAATTTCCTGCAAACGCATATTACCATTCCAATATTCATCGGCAGTTAAAAACCAACCGTTTGAATTTTTATCGCTTATTCTAGAAGCTTCTTTGTTGTCATAATTCCAAAACTCAGCAATATTTCCTCCAGGCATATAGTTCCCTTCTCTTACATACATTTGCCTAAGCGTAACGTCCCACCAAGCTCTTGTAGCCCCTGCCCCCCAAGCTTCTGTTATAATATTCCATTCATAATCTTTTGGGTCAGAGCCGTATACAACTTGGGTGGATTTGTTTCTATCGTACAATAATTTTTCTACTTTTATGCCTGTCTTTTCTATTAAGTCGGATATTGCATTGCCTGCAGGAAGTCTTCCTGTGGGGTCATCTACTCTTATAACAAACTTAATAGTTACTACTTCACCATTATATTTCCACCAGCCATTTTCTTTTTTTAACTTTCCTCTGTTTTCTGGAAGATTAGCTGCTTTTTCCATGGCTTTATTTATATCGTTAATTGCTTTCTCTTCATTGCCATTTGCTGTCATACCCATTTTTGAAGGAATGAGATTATATCTATAAGTACCAGGCTGACCTGGTGTTGCCTGAGTAAATGAAGGCTCCCCTGCCCCTCTTAAAATTTCATCAACAAGCTTTTTTCTGTCTATTAAAAAATTCATTGCAAATCTTACTTCTTTTATAGCAAGAGGATTAAAGTGAGTTTTGCCGTCTCTTGTAGTAACTGTGTATGGGGCTTTATTTGGCACAGGGTTAAATAGCAAAGACCAAGAACCAGAAGGCACAGCATAAGTATCAAGCTTCTCCAAATCCCTTTCATTTAATGATAAATATGTGCTTCCATCTATTCCGCTAGCCATTAAATCAGCACGTCCGTCTGCCACATCTTTAATAGCTATTGTCATGTCGGTTCTCACTTCATATATTATTTTATCTATTAATGCCCCGCCTCTGTCTATCTCTTTTATTTCTTCTTCACTATTATTAGAACATGAAATTAATATAGTTAATATTATTAAAAAAAAGAATTTATTATTATATTTCATTTTAATCCCCAATTAGATGCAATAATACGACTTAACATAATATATAACATAAGAAATAAATGTCAATAAAATAATAAATTTATATTATAAAGAAAAAAATTGTCTTTTATCTAAAAATAAAAAGTAGGCATACAGATAAAAAATCTATATGCCTACTTTTATATTCTATTATTTAATCATTTATAGTTTTATTTATTTTTATTCCAGTGTATAGACTTTATATAAAGCGATGAAAGATTGGTTAAATCCTTATCATCTTCTGCCTGTGTTGACAATATATAATAAATATCATCTACTCTCCATAATGTAAACTTTTCATTATTTGAAGTGGTATTATATTCTACAACAATGTTATTTTCTTCTTCTGTAAAGTTTTTTCCACTATTAACATACTCCCCATAAAATGAAAGTAAATTATTTGAGTTCTTTGAAGCTCTGTAAGTATAATTATTATTCATATAGTCAAAATTAACTTCAGCAACATCTTTATTAGCTATAAAATATTTAGCATTTTGTCCATGTTCCGGAGGAGCTACTGTAATTCCTATACCCAAAGGGATAAAAGAGTTTGGAGAATCTACTTGAACATAATCAGCAACCACTTCCGAAGGAGAACTATTTTCTTCTTTCTTGTTTGAAGCTGTACAAGAAGCTAAAAACAAAACTGTAACTAAACTAATAAACAATCTCATCATAACTAACACCTCTAAAAAATAATTATTTTTTATTTCTAATATATAACAAAAAATATTAAAATTAATAAAAAATTTACCTTGATTTTATGTTTTTTTAATGATATTGTTTATAATCAAAATATTAAAGGAATAACAGAGGAAACTATGGATACTAAATACATATTTGTAACAGGCGGAGTTGTATCTGGACTTGGTAAAGGTATAACAGCTGCTTCACTTGGAAGACTATTAAAGGCTCGCGGTTTAAGTGTAACTATACAAAAATTAGACCCTTACATCAATCTTGACCCGGGTACTATGAGTCCTTTTCAGCATGGTGAAGTTTTTGTTACTGATGATGGGGCTGAAACAGATTTGGATATTGGGCATTATGAAAGATTTATTGATGAAAATTTAAATAAATACAGCAATGTTACTACTGGTAAAATATATCAACATGTTATAAATATGGAAAGAGAAGGTAAATATCTTGGCGAAACTGTTCAGGTTATACCTCATATTACAAATGAAATAAAAAGAAGAATATATAGAGAAAATGATACTAAAAAAACTGATATAGTAATCACAGAAATAGGTGGAACTATTGGAGATATAGAATCATTGCCATATATTGAAGCTATAAGACAGGTAAAAACAGAATTAGGACAAGATAATGTTTTATATATACATGTTACGTTAATACCTTTTATAAGTTCATCTGAAGAGATTAAAACAAAACCAACTCAGCATAGCGTAAAAGAACTTATGCAAAGTGGTATTATACCTGATATTTTAGTGTGCAGAACAAATAAACATTTAGAAGAATCTCATAAATCTAAAATAGCATTATTCTGTAATTTACCTAAACAAAATGTATTTGAGAACTTTGATGAACCTAATATATATTCTGTACCGCTAATGCTTGAAGCACAGGGTCTTTCTGATGTGGTATGTAAACATTTCAAATTAGAAACTGCTAAGATAGATTTATCTCATTGGACAGAATTAGTAGCTAAACAAAAAAATATAGCTATACAAAATGAAAAAGTTACTATTGCTGTTGTTGGAAAATATGTATCTATGAAAGATGCTTATATATCATTAATAGAGGCATTAAATCATGGCGGAATATATAACGATATTAATGTTGATATAAAATGGATAAATGCTGAAGAATTAGAACACAAAGATGATATATCTGAATATTTCAAAGATGTTAATGGACTTATTATACCGGGTGGATTTGGTGAGAGAGGACTTGAAGGTAAAATGAATGCAATAAAATATGCTAGAGAAAATAAAATGCCTTATTTTGGAATATGTTTGGGTATGCAGCTTATGAGTATAGAATATGCAAGAAATGTATTAAAGCTTGAAGATGCTAATACTATAGAAGTGAATGAAAATTGTAAAAATCCAATAATCACTATGATGGAAGAACAAAAAAAGATTATGCTTAAAGGTGGAACTATGAGACTTGGTGCTTTTGAGTGTAATATAAAAGAAGGTTCTTTAGCTCATAAACTTTATAATTCCACAACAATAAGTGAAAGACATAGACATAGATATGAGTTTAATAATAAATATATAGATAAAATGGAAAAAGCAGGATTTATGATTACAGGTAAAACAAAAGATGCTGATTTAGTTGAAATAGCAGAAGTAAAAGAGCATCCATTTATGATAGGAGTTCAGTTTCATCCAGAATTAAAATCAAGAATAACAAATCCTCACCCCATATTTGTTGGCTTTATTGATGCTGCTAAAAAATTTAAAAACAAATAATTTTTTATTTGAATTATAAATACTAGCAATTTTTAAGTTTGTTTAAATTTAGTTTTATATTATTAATGTTTTAGGCGGATAGTACTAGAAAATAATAAAATATAAAAATTCTAAAATTAACAAGCTTAAAAATTTTCAGTATATAAAAAAGTTACTTGATTTTAAGATTGTTCCATTTCTCTTTTATACTATTAGAACTTAACATTAATTCTCTAAGTTTTTCTCTGTCTTTACTTTGCAATGCTTTTTGAAAATCCTCTAGCCTTTTTATATATTCTTCTAAAGACAAAGATAAATATTCAGAGTTTCTTGCAAAAAGTTCACTCCACATATTAGCATCTATTGTGCCTACCCTCGTATGGTCGCCTAAACTATTTCCTTCAAATCCAAGAGAAGCTAAAAAATCTTTATGATTAACTATAGAACAGGCTATTATATGCATAAGCTGACTAGTAAAAGCTATCATTTTATCATGCTCTTTTTCTGTTGATACAATTATATTTTTGCATCCTATATTTAAAGCCAAAACTTCTATTTTTTTTATGTCTTCTTTATTAGCATTATCATTAGCTATTATTATAGCGTTGGAGTTTTTAAATAATGATTCAGTTGAGTTATTATATCCGCCCTTTTCTTTACCAGCCATAGTGTGAAGCGATACATATTTTTTGTTTTTTGCCGCATTAAATATATCAGTCTTAACCCCGCAAAAATCGGATAGTATTTTATCATCTGTTATAAATGATGAATATTTATTTATAATATCTAAAGCTATAGAAGGCAAAGTGCATATCATAATAATGTGAGCCCAAGAAAACATCTCTTCTATATTTGAATAATCATAACTTCCTTTTTGTATGTATTTATCTTTTAAAGCATTATCTACTGTTTCTTTATTAGTATCCAAAGCCCATATATTATAACCATTTAAAGCCTTAACTAAAGAGCCACCCATTAAACCCAAACCAATAATAGCAATATTAATCATAAACAAATCTCCAAATATATTAATAATTATTAAATAATATCTAATCCAAACTTCTAAAAAAACAATGAAGCTTTTCAATATCATCTATACTAAAATAATCCCTATCTACTTTTATATCTATATCATTTTCTATTAAATATTTAAATAACCTTTTTATCTTTTTGAAATAAGTCTTTTCTATGGCACTCTCACCCTGCTCTAATTTAAAATCCATATTTACTTTATTGCATATATCAGATATAGAAAATTTCTTACTTTCTGTATTATTATAAACTTCAACAATCCTATTATAAAAAAACTTCAAATACTCTAAACTATATTCATCTAATTGATTAGTTTTATCATTTTCTTTTGATTTATATTTTTCTATCTTAAAAATCTTATTAGAAACATTTTGAAAAATATCTCTATTAGAATTAGTAATAGTTGTAACTATAGCAGTTATAGCACCATGCCTTTTTAGCCTCTCCATTACAATAGTATAATCAACATCTCTGCTTACAAATACTATTATATCCATATTCTTATTAAACACAAAATCTTCAAAAGCATCTATAGAAGAAATCATATCAGACATGTTTTTGGCTTTATTTATATGCACAGAATGAATTATATCTATATGCAAATCTCTAAGTTCTTTTTCGTATAGCTTTATAGATTTATTATCTCCATAGGCTTTTTTTATTGAATAGTAAATATCTTTATCTTTCAAATTACTCCTATAAAATTTAATTATATCTTCAAG
>NZ_SRZM01000145.1 GCF_019402445.1 Brachyspira pilosicoli | reverse complement strand
ACATTGATGATAGCTTGCAGTCAAAATTATACTGAAATAGTGAGAATATTACTTGAAAATGGTTATGACCCTAATTATAAAAATCAAAGAGGCGAAACAGCGTTTATATATTATATTTCTATAGAAAACAACCCTAGTATAGAAATAATAAAATTATTATTAGAATATGGTGCAGATATAAATGCTCAAAATAGCAAAGGCTCTACGGCATTGATGCTTGCTTCTTACGATGAAGAAAAAAAAGATTTTATGAGGACTTTATTAGAAAACGGTGCTGATACGGAATTAACAAATAATTATAATGGGAATACCGCCTTGCTTAATGCATGTGAACGAAGAAATATTGAAGGAGTTAAACTTCTTCTTGAGTATAATGCTAATATAAATGTGCAAGATGAATTTAAAAAAACTCCTTTAATATTAGCTTGTGATGCTGATTCTTATGATATGGTAAAAATATTATTAGAGCATAATGCCGACATAAATTTATCAGACCATAGAAAAGAAACGCCTCTAATGCATGCGGTAGAAGAAAGAAATAGAGATATTGTTGAGCTTCTTCTTAAATATAAACCTGATTTAACATTAAAAAATGAATCTTCAAAAACTGCATTAGATATTGCATATAAAAGAAATAATTATTTAAAAGAAATAGCAGATTTAATAAAAGAAGCTTCATCAAGAGAGATACAATTTTTATATGCTGCTGCTGAAAATAATGTGAATAAAGTTTTAAAATACATTGCTGAAGGAATTGATATTAATAATACAATAGATGAATCAGATGACTCAATAGGTTCTAATGCTTTGCTTTTAGCCTCAGAGTTTCATCATAAAGAAATAATAAAAATATTATTAGATAATAATGCTGATGTTAATTTTAGAAATTATTTAAATAAAACAGCTTTAGAATATGTTGCTAGTAATGATGATAATTTTGATATAGCTTTAGAGTTTATAAAAAGGGGAGCTGATGTAAATGCTTTAGATAATGAAAATGCTACTCCTTTAATGTATGCAGCTGCCCGCAATGCTAAAAAAATATTAAACTTGCTGATAGAAAATAATGCTGATATTAATATTCAAACTAAATCAGGCTACAGTGCTTTAATTCTTGCTGCTCTTAATAATAATCTTGATATAGTAAAAATTTTAATAGAAAATAAAGCAGATGTATTTGCAAGAGATGGTTATGGAAGAAGATGTTCATATTATGCAGATGAAAATTGGAATGATGAGATGTGTAAAATTTTTAGAAAGTATCATGATGATGAATATAAAAAAAATACTCAATTTATTTTTGATGTTTTATATTCCAAAACTGATGAAATAAATAAATATATATCTGAAGGCGGAGATGTTAATTTTCAAGATGATGGCGGGCTTACAGCTTTAACTGTTGTAGAAAAGAGAGAGATTGCAAAGATATTATTAGATAATAATGCAGATATTAATAAAAAAGGAAGGGACGGTTATACTCCATTAATGATGGCTGTAAGGAGAGATAATATAAATCTTCTAGAGTTTTTTATCGAAAATAATGCTGATCTTAATATTGCAGACCCTGAAGGAAATACTGCATTAATTATAGCTGCTAAAAATCACAAAGATGATATATTTGAGCTTTTATTAAAAAACGGAGCAGACCCATCTATAAATAATGAAGATTTAAAATTCTATATAGAGTTTGAGGATGAAATGCAAAATATATTAGAAAAATACAGCAA
>NZ_SRZM01000144.1 GCF_019402445.1 Brachyspira pilosicoli | reverse complement strand
TTTTTTTATTATTTTAGCTATTTTTTCTTTAGTTTCTTTTTTTACATATCCACCATTATAGTATCTTGATATTGTGGTTTTTGTTACGCCTGCAATTTCTGCTATTTCTTTCATTGTTATCTTTTTAATTGTCATTAAGTGATACTCTTATCAATATATTTTTAGAGAGTATATATCTTTTATACTAAAAATCAAATATATTGGTTTGTTTTTTATGAAATTTTTATAATTATGGTTGACAGAATAGTAAAAGATGTTACAATAATATGTAACCGATTACATAAATATACTAGGATTTTTATTATGGCTATCAATTACAAAAAAACCGCTGAAGAAATTATTAAAGTAGTAGACAAAGATAATATTATATCTGCTACTTTCTGTGCTACTAGATTAAGATTAGTAGTAAAAAACAGAGAAAGCATAAAAGACTCAGATATTCAAAAGATAGATGGGGTTAAGGGAGTATTTTTTAATTCTGGGCAGTATCAAATAATATTAGGTACTGGTGTTGTAAATAAAGTTTATGCTGAGGTTGTCAATTTAGGAGTTGAGGGAGCAGCAAAACAAAATTTAGAAGAGTCAAATAAATCTACAGAAAAAAACAGTTTTAGAAAGTTTATTCGTATATTTGCTGATGTATTTGTACCTATAATGCCTGCTATGATTGCAACAGGTTTATTTTTAGGTCTTAAAGGTGCTTTAATTAATGATAGTTTTTTGAGCATGTTTAATTTGCAAGTATCAGATATACCAGTTTCTATTATGACATTTATGAGCGTACTTACAGAAACAACATTTGCATTTTTGCCTGCTTTAGTATGTTGGTCAACTTTTAGGGTATTTGGAGGCTCTCCTATATTGGGTATATTGCTTGGATTAATGTTAGTTTCTCCTGCTTTGCCTAATGCATATTTAGTTGCTAACCCTGACAGCGGTGTGAAACCTATAATGCTTTTTAATTTTATACCTATAGTGGGATATCAAGGAAGCATACTTCCAGCACTTATCGCTGGTATTATAGGCTCTAAAGTGGAATTAAATTTAAGAAAAGTGATACCTAATATAATAGATATACTTGCTACTCCTTTTTTAACTTTGCTTATAATGCTTATATTATCTTTAGCTGTAATTGGACCAATTTTCCATATAGTTGAACAGTGGATATTAGTAGCTATTAATTTCTCTTTATCATTACCTTTTGGAATTGGTGGATTTATAATAGGTTTTGGAATAATATTTATAGTTGTTACAGGTGTTCATCATATAATGAATTTAATAGAAATATCTTTTCTTGCTGCAACTACATTAAACCCAATCAATCCTCTTTTATCTGTTGCCAATTTAGCTGCTGGTGCTGCTTGTTTGGCTGTTACATTAAAGACTAGAAGAAAGAGTGTAAAAGCTATGGGTTATGGTGCTACATTATCAGCTTGGCTTGGAATAACAGAGCCTGCTATATTTGGTATTAATATAAGATATGGAATAAAGCCTATGGTTTGCGGTGCTATTGCTGCTGGTATAACAGGGTTGATTGCAAGGTTATTAAACTTACAAGCTACTGCTAATGGTGTTACTGGTATACCGGGGGCATTGCTTTATATTTATGACAGTAAACAATTAATAGGCTATATTGCTGTTGCTTTAATTACTGTTATTTTATCTTTTACTATTACTTGGTTCTTTGGCGTACCTGATGAATATATGCAAGAAGATGAAGAGTAAAAATAAATAATGTCTGTAAATATAAGGATAATCAAATGAACTTGGTTGCTAAAGTATTTGAAGAGGCTATAAAACAAAAAGAGATTGAATATATTAAGAATAATAGGGAAAATAAAAAATGGAGATTAAATTTTCATTTAATGCCTCCTGTTGGTTGGCTCAATGACCCTAATGCTTTATCTTATTTCAAAGGAGAGTATCATATATTTTTCCAATATTCTCCTTTTAATGCTAATGGAGGATTAAAGTTTTGGGGTCATTATTCAACTAAAGACTTAATCAACTACAAATATATAGGAGTTTCATTATATCCAGACCAAAAGTATGATTGTCATGGAGTATATTCTGGTTCTGCTTTTATAGAAGATGATAAGATGTATATATATTATACAGGCAATGTAAAACTTTTAGGCAATCATGATTATATTGAAAGCGGAAGAGAGGCTAATACTATGCTTATTGTTTCAAATGATGGTATTAATTTCTCTGAAAAAGAATGCTTAATGGAGATGAAAGATTATCCTAAAGGAATAACCAATCATATAAGAGACCCTAAAGTATGGAAGGAAAAAGATTCTTATTATATGGTTCAAGGTGCAAGGAAATATGGAACTGACAGAGATAATGATATTGGTGAAGTTTTAGTATTTTCTTCAAAAAACAAAAGAAATTGGAAACATATAAGCACTATAAACACTAAAGAAAGATTTGGTTATATGTGGGAATGCCCTGACCTTTTTAATTTAGATGGACAGAATATTTTAATTACTTGCCCGCAGGGGGTAAAACAGATTGAGGGTGTATACGAAAATATTTATTTATCTGGATATTTTTTAATTAATGATGATTACAAAAATAAAGATTCTGTTGAGGCAACTAATTTTACTGTATTAGATAGAGGTTTTGATTTTTATGCTCCGCAGACATTTTTAGATGAAAATGGAAATAGAGTTCTTATAGGTTGGATGGGTGTTCCTGATACTGAATACACTCATAAAAATTTAACAGTTCAATATGGCTGGCAGCATTGTTTAACTGTGGCAAGAGAATTAAGTTTCAAAAACGGAAAACTCTATCAAAAGCCTCATAGAAGTTTAGAAAAATTAAGAGATAAAAAAATATTTGAAAATAAATGTTCTTATTCTTCATTATCTAATAATTTAATTTCTGATATTAACTCTTACGAAGTTTTAATTGAGAATATAAAAAATTCTAATGATTTTGAGATATTAATTTCTGAAGGTGTTTTTATCAAATATAAAGAAAATAAATTTATATTAGAGTTTCTAAATGATAGAGGAAAAGAAATAGGTGGCGGCAGAGATAAAAGAAGTGCATATTTAGAAAAGTTAGAAAACATAAGAATATTAATAGATACTTCATCTATAGAGATATTTATAAATGAAGGCGAGATGGTATTTACAACTAGGTATTATCCAGATGAATATTCTTTTAGAGTTTCAGGGGATATGGGTTTAACAATATATAAATTAAAATCATTTAACTATTAAATTTGTTTTTAAGGTTTTATTATAATAGTATAAAACACTATATAGTAAAATCTCAAAAAATTTAAAACTCATTTTTGACAAATTATGCTTGTTTCGGTATAATATAGTATATGTATGCATCTTTTATTAGAAATAGTAAAAAATATTTTATGCTTTTTTCTATTTTCCGATAATAATTTTATAATAAATATTAATTTATGGGGGAATTTAATTGTCTACTAATAACGGTTATCAAAAATATAAAAAAATTGATGTTAGTACAGCATCTCAAAATAGACTAGTTATTATGCTTTATGACGGTGCTATCAAGTTTCTTGAGAATGCTTGTAATGCTATGGATAAAAAACATGGTACAGAAGAAGCTCATAATAATATAATGAAAGCTCAAGAGATTATATATGAACTTCTCTCTTCTCTAAACTATGATGCTAAAGAAATAGCTGAGAGATTAGCTTCTATTTATACTTATATGAATCAGAGATTAACAGAAGCAAATATATCTAAAACTAAACCGCCTATATTAGAGGTTATAAAATATCTTAAAGAATTAAAAGGTGCTTGGGAGGGCGTTGAGCAAAAATTATCTTCTAATAATGCTGATAATAATAATACTACAAAAGAAGATAGTAATTCTGCTATACAAAATAATTCTACTCCTGCTGATAATAAAAGTTATGATAAAAAATTTATGAAAAAAGATGATAAAGCTGTTACATCAAAATTAAATATTACGGGTTGATGATGAAAAAGATTTGTTTTTATATTTTTATATTTATAGTTTTTATAATTGCTGTATCTTGCGGTGATAAAACTAAAGAAACTATTGAACAGTATCAAGTTAGAATGCAAAATGCTCAGATACTAAAATATTATAATATACAAGAAGTAACTCCTCCAAGAGTTGTAGAAGACGGTATATTATTTACTTTTGCAGAAAATTATGATTCTGTGGAAGTGTCTGGAGATTTTAATAATTGGGAAGATAGCATACCTCTTATAAAAAACTCTTACGGTATATTTTATTATTTATGGCAAACTCCTTTAAAGGCTGGTAAATATTTATACAGATACAGAGTTAATGGTGTTTGGATTAATGACCCTATAAACCAAAATGTAGAATATGACAATAATAATCAAGAAGTTAGTTATTTTGTATTAGGAAACGATATTGGTTTTTATGAACAAAACCCTATATATAATGCAGATGGCACAGTAACATTCTTCTACAGCAATGATACTGCATCAGAAGTTATGTTTACATCAGATAAATTAGGATTTGACAGCTTAAGATATCCTATGACTTATTCTAATAATTTATGGACTATCACTTTAAGAGCTGAGCAAGGTCCTTATTACTATAACTTTGTAGTTGACAGAGTGTGGGAAATAGACCCTCTTAATTTGAATGTTTATAAAGGTAATGATGGAAGACTTCACTCATTTACTACTATAAATTATAATAATACAAATCTAATAAAATAAGATATTAAAATATTAAAATATTAAAGGCTCATATTATATATAATAATACGAGCCTTTTTATTATACTTGTTTCAAAAGTACTTGACAAAATTAG
>NZ_SRZM01000143.1 GCF_019402445.1 Brachyspira pilosicoli | reverse complement strand
CTTTTTGCTGCGGGAAAAAGTTGAATAAAATAAACTTATTGACAAAATATATTTTTTCAGCATTTAATTAATTAAAGCACTATTCTGTCATTGCCTTGTCTTTTTACTAGCTTTTCTCTCTCTAAAGCATTTAGTATAGGTATGGTGTATTTTCTAGATAACCCTGTTCTCTCTTTAACTAATGCTATAGTGATAACATCATTTTTTTTGGTGTTCTTCATTATTAGGCTTTTTACTCTGTTGTAAACTTCTGTATGATAATATAATCCTTCATCAAGGTAGGTTGCATATTTCAATGCTGTTAGTGTTTTTATATCTTTTATTCCGTTATTAATAGTTTTAATAATTTTTTCATCTAGGCCATTTAAATCTTCTTTTTTTAATCTTTCAATAAGCATCTTTTGTGAGTTAGTAAGCTGTACTGTATCAACATATTTTTTATATATATTGTTGTCTAATGACATGATAATTTTATTTTCTAATAAATAATCAATAAAAGGTTTTGTAAATGAAGCTTCTATATTAAGATAATTTTTTATATCTTCAAAAGAAAATCCATCTTTTTTTACTTCTATTAGTTTTTTTATTCTTTCAGTTGACTCTTTTAAATAATCTTTTTTTACAAAATAGTTAGCAAGTTTTACAGCATATTCAGGCATATTTCCGCTAGCTAAACTATATCCATTAACACTCATTACTAAGTCAGTATATTTTTTTCTCTCTATTTTACCCAAGAAATCTGAAGCCCTATCCATAATATTTTTTCTAATAAATGGATTGGTTTTTTCACCCCAAAATACATCACCTGTACCAATTATAGCACTTCCTCCATGGCTAATAAGTATTCCTCTCTCTTTCCAAAATACTGCTATAGGCTCATCAAATTTTAATCTTATAAATCTCCTATCTATTTCTTTGCTGTCATCTTTATTGTTGTTATCTTGTTTTTTGTATAAAGGTATAATCTGAGCTACTAAACATTCTGTACCAATTGCAAACTCTGCATTTTTTATCTTTTTCAAATAATCAACATCACTATTTCCAAGCAATTCTAATATTATTTCATCTGTTAGAAAAACATTCTCCTCTTTAGAGCATAATAAATGCCCCCTTCTTATCTCTTCTTTTTTTATATTTTTTAAATTTAAAGCAACCCTCGAAGTAGAATGCACAATTTCTCTATCTTGATGGTATGACTGAATATTTCTTATAGATACTTCTTTTTTAGTAGGGTAGTGTATAAGAGTGTCATCTCTTTTTATGTCGCCTCCTTTAATACTTCCTGTAATTGTAAGACCAGCTCCTTTTATAGAAAATACCCTATCTACATAGATATGAGTTTTTATCTCTTCTTTTGTTTTGTCATTTATTAATATATCAGTAACTCTTTCTTTTAATAAATCTATATTAGTGCCATTTAAAGCGGATACTTTTATTGTTTCTATATCTCTTTGAAATATTCTATATAAATTTTTTTTAATGCTCTCTTCAGATTCTTTTAATTTATTGTCATCAACAAGGTCAATCTTATTTATTACGCATACAATATTTTTTATTCCCAACGCCAAAGCCACTTTAGCATGCTCTTCTGTCATATTCATCCAGCCCTCATTGGCACATACAACAAGCATAACTAAATCTAAGCTCCACATTCCAGCAACCATATTTCTAATAAATCTTTCATGCCCCGGAACATCTATTACACCAATAGTAATATCATCATTAGGCTTAAAAAATCCAAAACCCAAATCAATAGTCATCTCTCTTTTCTTTTCTTCAGGTAAACGCATCATAGCAATACCTGTTAAAGCTTTGATTAATTCTGATTTACCATGATCAACATGCCCAGCAGTTCCTATAATTTTGTTCATTGACATTTCCTTAAATTAAAAATTATTCGCCCTAATTAATTTTATTAAACTAATATTTTTTTAATTATAAATATTCTTTTTCTATATGCTTTAACACATTATATATATACTCAATATCTCTCTCTTCTATTGTTAAAACATATAATAATATATAATCTTTTTTTACCTTCGATATAATAGGAGTATCCAAATTATGCAAATATTTTATAGTCTCTTTAATGTTTTTAGGCTTAAAACTTATAGCATAAGAAGAGTAGAAAGTATCAGCCATAGCACCGCCTCCAGTTTCTACATATTCTTCTACTACATCAAAGCCATTTAAATCATTAATAATTCTAAATGCTTTTTGCTTTACAGTTTCCTCTCTAATAGATAATAATCTTTCGCAATAACCCTTAAATTGTCCTTCTGTGTTTAATCTTTTTATAACATTTTTCTCTAATATAGAAAGCACAGTTTTACCGCATCTAAAAGCCCTCATAAGAGGATGTTTGTATATTTTGGCTATATATTCTTTTTTTCCAACTATAATGCCAGCCTGCACGCTTGAAAACATCTTATCCCCAGAAAAACATACCAAATCAACCCCCGCTTTTAATGCTGATTTTATATGGTCTTCTTCAGACATACTCTCATCAAATATGCCAGCCCCCTCATCATAAACTAATGGTATATTGCTTGGTATAGCATCTTTAATTTTTTTAAATGATGGACTTTTTACAAAACCTCTAATTTTAAAATTTGAAGCATGCACTTTTAATATCATAGCAGTATTTTCTGTTATAGCTTCTTTATAATCGTTTATTGTTACTATATTTGTAGTACCTATTTCAACGAGTTTAGCACCAGCTTCTCTTAATATATCTGGTATTCTAAAACCGCCTCCTATTTGCACCTGTTCGCCTCTAGATACTACAACCTCTTTTTCTTTAGCGAATGTTTTTAATATTAAAAATACAGCAGCCGCATTATTATTTACAACTAGAGCATCTTCAGCACCTGTGAGTTTAGCTAATAATGTGTATAAAAACTCACCCCTTAAACCTCTTCCTTCTTTGTTTATGTTGTATTCGAGGTTATTGCTGTATATATTTAAATCTTTTACTTCCTGCCATATATCTTCATCAATAGGAGAACGACCTAAATTAGTGTGCATGATAGTGCCTGTTGCATTTATAACTCTTTTTATAGGGAGGTTAGATTTTTCTTTTAATCTTATTTCACATAATTTGATAATATCTTCTTTGTTGTAATGAGCATTTGGATTATTTTTTAATTCTGCTCTTAATTTTTCTAATATTTCTCTGATAATATCAGTAACTATAGGACGAGATAAAATTTTATGATATGGTTTAATAGAATTATCTTCCAATACGACATTGGTTTGAACTAAGTTAAAATTATTATTCATTTGTTAGCCTCCTTTTCTCAATAAAAATACAATATTCCTCAAGAATAAGAGACTATTTTCAATGTTTAATTAGTAATTTAATCATACTATTTTTAATAATCGCTTATTTATCGGAAGAGGCAGGAGTTGAACCTGCCAACGTTGCTATAACGTCCAACGCTTTTGAAGAGCGCGGAGCCCACCGGGACTCATCTACCTCCAAGCTTTTTTAATGATATATTACTTTTTATTTTATGTCAACGATTTATATTTTTTAGTTTAATTAAAGGTCTAAATCTTTTACACTTTCTATTTTTGTGATTAAATATGTGAGTAGTAGATTCTTTAATATAGGCTCTACATCTGTATTGAGATTCATCATATATAATTTTATTTTTAAAGCTTGTAAGTTTTTATAAAGTTTTAATATTTTTGCTATTCCAGCACTATTAATTTCTTTGGTATTTTTTAAGTCAAGTATTACAATAGGCATTCTAATAGAAGCAGCTTCTTCAGATTCATTAGCGAATCTGTATATTTCTTCAGAACTACAAAGATTAGCTTCAGGAACTATAGATATATATGCATCATTAAACTCTATAGCCATTTAATAGTCCTTTTGTTAGAGATAAAAAAGAATGTGGGCAGGGAGGGATTCGCACCCCCGTAGACTCACGTCGACAGATTTACAGTCTGCTGCCATTGACTGCTCGGCCACCTACCCATATCAACTTGAAAATTGATGTTTGCTATATTACCATAAAATAAAAAAAAGTCAAGCCCCTATATATTATTTATTAATTTATTTTTTATATTTTATTGTTTTGTGTTTTTTTTATAAAAAAATTAAAAAAAATACTTGACAAAAATAATGTTATGTATTAATCTAAATACATACAATTTTTGGAGAGTATATTTTTATGCTTTACGCATCATTCAATAAAATCAAGCATTCCCAAATGCTTTCTTTCACTTCTCCAAGTCATAAATCTATCAAAACAAAAAAATCTATAAAATTCAGGCGTTAATAGTCTTATATATCCGCAATTTTATTAATCTAACATTAGTATTTTAAATTTTTTTTAAGGAGTATACTATGACAGGTTCATGGGTTATAGACTATTTTTTGTATGGCTGTGTAATTTTAATTGCAGTGCCTTTAGCAGCATTTTTATATAAAACAGTAAGTGATAAAAATAAAGGAGATAAAAAATGATACTTGGAAATTGGATTATATTGATATTAGCATCTTTAATTTTAATTGGAATTGGTTTTTGGACTCAATTGAAAATAAAAAAAGGAAGCTCTGAAGGTTTCTTACTCGGAGCAAAATCTATAGGGGCTTTTGTTGGAGCTGGTACATTGATGGCTACTGGTTACAGCGGTTGGGGTTTTATTGGTTCACCTGGTACTACCTATGCTTATGGTGCTATAGAGATATTTGCTAACTTTTTCTTTGCTCCTGCTATTACTTTTGGTACATTATTTTTTGCTGGATTTATGAAGAAAAAAGCCGAGGAAGCTGGCGGTTTTACTGTACCAGAATATATTGCTAAAACTCATAATGGAAATAAAACTCAAAAAAGAATAGTTCATGGTCTTGGAGGAATTGCTACTTTTGTATTTTTATCTGTATATATAATAGGACAAATAAGAGCGATAGGGTTAGTTGCTTCACAGTGGCTTGGAGTATCTGAACATTTAGCTTCTATAATACTTATGATTGTGATTATAATATTTACTGTTCAGGGAGGGTTGCTTGCTGTTGCTATCACTGATACTATAATGTGTATTGGTATGTTAGTAGCTTCTATAATAGTTTATCTTACAATAATAAAAGATGTTTCTATGACAGAGCTTATTAATAGTGTAGGAGCTATTAAGCCAGAGTTTATTAACCCTACAACATCTAATCCTTATGGAGAAGGTAAATATAAAGTATTTTTAGTATTCATATATGCATTTTTATTTACTACAACATTGCCTTATATGTCTGTAAGATTTTTATCATTCAAAGATAAAATTAATATTCCTGCTATGGCTTTGATAATGGCACCTATGGGTATAATATTAAGTTTAGTTCCAATAGTTGGACTTTATATGTTTTATAAAAATCCTAATCTTCCTAATCCTGATAGTGCTATGCCTGTATTTTTAACTTCATATCTTCCGCCTGCTATTGGAGGAATGATTATATTATTTATATTGTTTGCAATGCTTTCTACAATAAGCTCTGTACTACAAGCATTAGCTTCTTCTCTTTCTCATGATTTGTTTGTAGCATTCACTGATAAAGCAGAAAAAAGCAGTACTATAATAAACAGAATAGGTGTAGTATTTACTGGAGTTTGGGGACTAGTATTAACTTATATAGCTCCTCAAGGAATGCTTAATCAAATAGCTTATATTGGAACAGGCGGACTTATTGCTATGTTTGTTGGACCTATTATGATGAAGCCGTTCATACAAGCTAATATTACTGCTTGCTTACTTTCTATGATTACAGGTTTAGTAACAAGCACTCTATTTATATTAAAATTAAATGTTGGCTGGGTAGAAGCTCCTATATATGCTGGTTTATGTGCTTGTTTTGTATATGTAGTTTCTGCTTTGCTCATAAAAGAAAAATCAGAAGAAAAAGAATCTGATGAAGAGAAAACAAATATTGAAAATTGTATAAACTCTGTTGTTACCGAAGATGTTGATTAAAAAATAATTAATGGGAAAATCATATATCATCATTTAATATGGTCATATGTATATGGTCTTCCCATTTATTATTAATTTTTAAATATTTTTTTGCAAGTCCCTCATATTCAAAACCTAGTCTTCTTGCTAAATCTAATGATGGTTTATTATGCGGCATAATATTTGCCTCTATTCTATGAAGTTTCAATTCTTTAAATACTATGTCTATTGCATATTTTAATGCTTCTGTCATATAGCCTTTTTTTGTTTCATCTTTATCTAATTTATATCCAACAGTGCAAGATAAAAAAGAACCCTTTACTATATTAGCAAAACTAATCATTCCTATTATTTTTTTTCTATCTTCTATTTTAAATAAATAAAATTTAAGCATTCTTGAGTTTTTAGTATCTTCCATTTCTTTTTTTATAATATTTTTATGAGTATTAAGTTTATAGAATATATCAGGTCTGTATGGGTCAAACTCTCTAAAGAAATCTTTGTTTCTATAATAAAAATCAAAAATAGAATTAGCCATTTCAAGGTTAGGCTGCACTAAAAGTAATCTGCTTGTATTATAACTTTTTTTAATCATTTTTATTACTATCTTATTATTTTTAATTTATCTATATTAAAACCTTCAAGTTTCAGTAAATATTCCTTTTTTTCTATTCCTCCGGCATATCCTGTTAATTTCAAATCTTTAGAAACTACTCTGTGGCATGGTATTATAATTGGTATTTTATTTTTGCCCTCAGCACTTCCAACTGCTCTAAAAATACTACCAGAAGTTTTAGATATTTTTTTTGCTATATTGGAGTATGTTTCTATTTCTCCAAAAGGAATTTTATAAGTTTCTTTCCACACTTTATATTGAAAATCGCTTCCATATACTGCTATTGGTATATCAAATATCTTTCTTTTTAACTCAAAATATTCATCTAACTCTTTTTTAGCTTCTTTTATAATTTCTGGTTCTTTATCAGTGCTTATACTATAATTGCTTTGAAAAGAAATAGAAGTGATATAATCTTTATTATAATGAGTTAAATACAAGTTTCCAATAGGGCTTTTATACAAAAACACTTTATCATCAATCGGACTATTTTCAAGTCTTATAATATTCACAGATGAACCTTTTTAAGATTAATGTTTTTGGTATTGGAATATAATTCATACACTTTATCTGGATTCATTGCAGCAGTTGCATATTCTAAAACATTTACGCTAACTAAATATTCAGCATTAATAGAAGTTACGTATTGAGCTGTATCTCTTGCAGTATAATAAACAGCATAATCCAAAGCAACCCCCACAAAATCTAATATCAATACTTCTTTATTTTCTCTAGCAGCATCTATAAAATCCTTATGCATATAAGAAAATCCAGATACTCCCTCATCATCAGCATCAACACCCTTTTGAACGTAAATATAATCTTTTTTCTTTTTTAATTCATCAACAATAGCAGAGCCAAAAGTTCTAGCAACACAATGACGAGGCCAAAGTGTTAAAATATCTTCATCGCCAGTTTCTTGGTCCATTACTCTGATTTTAGAAAAAGGTTCTTTATTATGAGTTGAAGCAAAAGATATATGATTTGATGGATGCCAATCTTGAGTAGCAATTATAGCATCATATTCTCCGTTTTTTATAAGGTCATTAATTACAGGTATGAGGCTAATAGCTCCATTAACAGCCATAGGACCGCCTTCCATATAATCATTTTGCATATCTACTATTGTTAGTATCTTAACCTTACTCATAATGGAAACCTAAAAATTATTTTTAAGATATTTTTTGTAATCCTATACTCTCTTGTATAGGTTTTAAAGCTTCTATAGTTTCTTTTATTAATTCATCTAATGATATATTAAGTCTCTCAGCACCATTGTTTATAATACTTCTATCAACTTTAGCAGCAAAAGCTTTATCTTTTAATTTCTTCTTAACTGATTTTACTTCCATATCATCTAAACTTTTTGAAGGTCTTACCAAAGCACAAGCCAAAATAAAACCTGCAAGTTCATCTACAGCATATAAAGTTTTTTCCATATTAGTAGTAGGTTCTATATCTGTGCATATTCCAAAACCATGACTTTGTATAGCTCTAATAAAACTTTCAGGCAAGCCTTCTTTTTCTAATATCTCTTTTACTTTTATGCAATGCTCATTAGGAAACATTTCATAATCCATATCATGCAAAAAGCCAACCATTGCCCATTCTTCAGCATCTTCATTATATTTATTAGCAAAATATCTCATTACAGCTTCAACTGATAGGGCATGTTTAAATAGAGATGGTTCTTTGTTGTATTTTTTAAATAACTCTATAGCTTTTTCTCTTTCTATGCTTGCCATTGATAACTCCAAATATGAAAACAATTATATAATATATTATTCTATTTTTCAATATAAAATTTTTATATAATAGTAGTTATTTTTATCTATTTTTATGTATATTATTAAGAATAAATTTATAATATTATTAATTGATATTTATTTTTTTTATTGTATAATAAGCTAAGTTAATAATTTAAGGATATTTTTTTATGTCAGATATTAGAGTTCGTTTTGCTCCATCTCCAACTGGTTTTTTACATATAGGAAATGCAAGAACAGCGTTATTTAATTGGCTTTATGCTAAATCTATAAAAGGAAAATTAATTTTAAGAATAGAAGATACAGATCAAGAGAGAAGCACAAAAGAAGCTGTTGATATGGCTATTAAATCATTAAAATGGCTTGGAATTGATTGGGACGAGGGTCCTGAAGTTGGCGGAAATTATGGTCCATATTTTCAATCTGAAAGACTTGATATATATAAAAAATACACTGAAAAACTTATGGAAGAGGGTAAGGCATATTATTGTTTTTGTACTTCTGAAGAGTTAGAAAAAAAGTCAAATATGCAGAAAACTCTAAATCAGCCTATAATATATGACGGTAAATGTAAGGATATACCATTAGAAGAGGCTAAAAGAAGAGTTGCTAATGGAGAGCCTGCTAAAATAAGATTTAGAGTGCCTAAAAATCAGCAAATAGTATTTGAAGATTTTGTTAGGGGAGTTGTTAAAACTAATAGTGATGAAATTGGCGACATTATAATTGTTAGAGAAAATGGTTTTCCTACTTATAATTATGCTGTAGTTATAGATGATATGCTTATGAAGATTTCGCATGTTATAAGAGGAGAGGATCATATATCTAATACTCCAAAACAAATACTTATTTATGAGGCATTGGGAGCAGAAGTTCCTAGATTTGCTCATACTTCTTCAATACTTGGAAATGACAGAAAGAAATTATCAAAAAGACATGGTGCTGCTACTTTAATGGAATATAAAGATGAAGGATTCTTGCCTCAAGCTATGAGAAACTTCCTTGCTTTACTTGGTTGGACTCACCCTGAAGCTATGGAAAATATGAATGATGAAGATATGATTAAAGCTTTCACTTTAGATAGATTTTCTAAGAGTCCTGCTATATTTGATACTGCTAAATTAAGACATTTAAATGCTTGGCATATTAAAAATCTTGATTTGGACGAGGCTACAGAATTATTCTTGCCTTATCTTATACAGGGAGGCTTCTTAAAAGAAAATTACACAGAAGAAGAGCATGCTTGGGCTAAAAAGCTTATATCTGTAATAAGACATAATTGTGTTGTTTTATCTGATATTGTTAAATATGTTCCTGTATTTTTTGAGAATGATTTTGAGCTTACAGATGAGATGAAAGAAGTTGTAAATAAAGAAGAAAGTAAAAAGCTTCTTCAGTTTATTAAAACTAATATAGAAAATGCTAATGAAATAACTGATCAATATATGAAAGATTTAATAAAACAAGCTCAAAAAGAAACTGGTCTTAAAGGACCTAATTTGTATCACCCTATAAGATATGTTATAACAGGAAGCAGTGCTGGTACTGAGTTATCACATATATGCGAGCTTTTGGGTAAAGAAAATATTTTATACAGATTATCTAAATATATATAATAGGGGTATAATGTATGCTTAATGGTAAACCCTTAATACTTGCAGTAGATGATGAAGAGAATATACGTAATCTTATAACCTATACTCTTGAAGCACATGACTTAGAAGTATTAACTGCTGAAAATGGAAAAGTTGCTATAACAATATTAGAACATAATCCTGTTGATGTTATTATTACAGATTTGCTTATGCCTTCTATGACAGGGCTTGCTCTTATAAGAGAAATGAAAAAAAGAAAGAACTCTATACCTATAATAATTATAACAGCTTATGGAAATACTGATATGGTAAAAGAGATAATAGCTGAAGGTGTATTTAGACTTATAGAAAAGCCTCTTGATTTTGAGACATTAGTTCCTATAGTAAATGATGCTATAGAATATAAGAAAAATAATAAAAAATAAATAATATATTTATAAAATAATAAAGGCTTGAGTTTAATTAAAAACTTAAGCCTTTTTTATATAAAAATAATTTGAATAATTTTTTAAAAGTTTTTTAATTGCTTGATAGTTTCTTTTTTATCTTTGCTGTCTATTATAGCACTTCCTGCAACTAGTAAATTAGCTCCTGCCTTTATAACATCGCTGCAAGTGTTTAAATTAATTCCTCCATCAACGGATATTATAATATCTCTTTGAGCTATTAGTTTTTTTGTTTCTTCAATTTTTTTTATTGAATTTGTTATGAATTTCTGCCCGCCGAAACCAGGGTTCACTGACATTATAAGAACATTGTCAATATCATCTATGAGAGGCTCTATAACATCAACTCTTGTATGAGGATTAAGAACTATTCCTGCCTTTATATTATGAGATTTTATTTGCATTATCAATTTATGTAAATGAATATTTCCTTCATAGTGTACACTAATGATATCAGCACCAGCCTTAGCAAAATCATCAATATGTTTTTCTGGATTTACTATCATTAAATGAACATCAAGAGGCAAAGATGTAATTTTTTTTATGTCAGACACAATTTTAGAACCGAATGTTATTTGAGGCACAAAACTTCCGTCCATTATATCTAAATGCAAATAATCTGCTCCTGCTTCTTCTAGTTCTTTTATAGTAGATTCCAAATTAGCAAAAGATGCTGTTAATATAGATGGTGCTATTATTATTTTATTCATTTTTATTATCCTTGTTATTAATATTTTATATATTTTCTATTTCTTCTAATGCTTTTTTAGCAGCATTTGTCTCTGCTTCCTTTTTGCTTTTTCCAATTCCAGAAGCATAGTTTTTAGTTTTTACATAAACTTCTACTTTAAACATTATATTATCATTTTCATTATATTCATATGATTTATATGTTGGTGTAATTTTATACTTTTTTTGTACAATTTCTTGAAGTATAGTTTTATAATCTTTGTCAAAATTATTAATATCTAATTTATTTAATATATCTTTATAAACTCTCATAACGAAGTTTTTTGTGTTTTCTAAATTTGAATCTAAATATACTGCTCCAATTATAGCTTCAAACAAATCTTCAAGCATATTGTCTCTTTCTCTTCCGCCTGAAGCTTCTTCTCCTTTTCCAAGTAAAAGAAAATCTCCAAGTTTTAATTTTCTTGATATATTAGCTAATGTGTTTTGAGAAACTAAATAAGATTTAATTTTTGATAGTTTACCTTCTTTTACATTATTATATTCTTTGTAAATATGTTCTGATATTATAAGAGAAAGCACAGAATCACCCAAAAACTCAAGACGCTGATTATATTTCATGTTTCCATTTTCATTTGCAAAGGTTCTGTGTGTTATTGCTTCTAAGAGATAATTTTTATTTTTGAAACTATATTGTAAAACTTTTTCGCAATCTAATAATATTTTATTTATCATAGTAGATTTATGATACAATGAATAAAAAAGTAGTCAACAACAAAATATATATTTTTTATTATATGATTGATAAAAAGTTATTTTATAATATAATAATTTCTTATCAAAAATAGTATAAAAGATAGGTAATAAAAAAATGGAACAATTTATAGATGTAGTAAATTTTGAAATAGAAGCAGGACATGGTGGAGCAGGCTGTGTAAGTTTCAGACGAGAAGCACATGTACCTATGGGTGGACCTGACGGAGGAAATGGTGGAGAAGGAGGCGATGTAATAGTAAGAGTTGATGCGAGGATAAATAGTTTTGGAAAGATAAAAAGCAGAAAAAGATTTAGAGCAAGGGATGGAGAGCCAGGAAGAGCAAGACTAAGCGACGGAAAAAAGGGAGATGATGTTGTTATAAGAGTTCCTATAGGCACAGTTGTTTATGATGATGATACAAATAATATATTAGCTGATTTACTTGAAGACGGACAAAGTTTTACTGTTGCAAGAGGAGGCAAAGGAGGCAAAGGCAATAAGTTTTATGCCACTGCTACCAATCAGGCACCAGACTATGCTCAGCATGGTTTAGACGGTGAAAAGCTTAATATAAGATTAGAAGTTAAACTTATAGCCGATATTGGTCTTGTTGGTATGCCCAATGCTGGTAAATCAAGCTTACTTGCAAGACTTACAAGAGCAAATCCAAAAATTGCATCATATCCTTTTACAACACTTACTCCGAATTTGGGTGTATGTTATTTAGACTATGAAAGAAGTTTTGTTATTGCCGATATTCCTGGTATTATAGAAGGAGCTAGTGAAGGTGCTGGGCTTGGGCTTACTTTTTTAAGACATATTGAAAGAACAGGGGCTTTGTGTTTTGTTATAGATTTAACCGATGAAGATGTGGTTGATACTTATAAAAAACTTAGAAACGAATTAAAACAATACAGTAAAGAATTGATAAAGAAAAAGTCTATAATAATATTAAATAAAACTGATATGCTTGAAGAAGATGAAATAAAAGAAAAAGTAAAAGCTATAGAAAAGACTATAAAAAAAGAATATAAAAACAATAAAGAAACTCATTATGAAGAGCCAGAAACATTTGCTTTATCAGTATTTAGTTTAGACGGTGAGCTTCTTGATAAGGTTATAAATGCATTCTATAAAGCAAATGAAGAGAGATACGACAACGCTAAAAAAGAAATTAAAGAGCCTTTACTTCTTAATCAAAATAAAAATAAATCAAAATTAAAAACAAAAAGAGTATTTGGACCTGTGGTATCAAAAAGGCTTGGCAATTCTTTGGGAATAGATGTTATACCTCATAAAACTTGCAGTTATAATTGTATATATTGTCAGTTAGGTTCTGAGGAAAATACTAAAACGAGTCTTGCTAATTATTATTCTGTTGATGAGATAATATACGAATTAAAAGAGGCTTTGCTTAATAATAAAAACATTGACTATATAACATTTGCAGGTTCTGGAGAGCCTACATTATATAAAGATTTAAAAAAGTTAATTTATGAAATCAAACAAATAACTGATATTCCTGTATGCATTATAACAAATGGTTCACTTTTATATAAACAAGAGATGCGTTCTAATTTGCTTATGGCGGATTTAATTATACCTTCTCTTGATGCTGGTAACATTGATACTTTTAAGTTAATAGACCAGCCTAATAAAGAAATTGATTTTGACAAAATGGTTAATGGGCTTATAGAGTTTAGAAGAGTTTTTGAGGGTGAGTATTGGCTTGAGGTATTTTTACTTAAAGGAATCAATGACAGTAAAGAAGAGCTTGATGATATAATAAAAATAGTAAATAAAATAAAACCTAATAAAGTTCAGCTTGTTACAGCTACTAGAAGAACAGCTAATGAAAAGGCTAAGGCATTAAGTGATGAAGATATGGATAAAGCGAAAAAATATTTTGAGGCAAATTGCGGTATTGAAATAGATGTGCCGAGCGTATCAAATAAGGCAAAAGGAAACACTAAAAAAATTACTGAAGAAGATATAGTAAACTTTTTAATGAGGCAACCTGATACTGTTCATATGATAGCTATTAGTTTTAATGAAGATGAAAAAAGGGTAAGCGAATTATTAAAAAAGTTAGTTGAAGGCGGAAAGGTGAGAGAGGAGATAGTTAATGGAGTACTCTCTTATGCTGTAAATATTTAATTAAAAAAAACAAAGGGCTACTACAATAATAGTAACCCTTTATTTTTGCTTTTTTTAAGCGTATACATTCAATCTTTCACCAACACCAGGTCTCATAGGCTCTGATATAGCTTGAGGCTGAATTGCACTAGACATTATTTTGTCTATAGCTTGAGCTTGCATATCTGTAGATTTTCTTATCATGCTCAAAGAAACATCTTGTTTTAATGCAGCTGTAGAATAAGAATTGTAAGCAGAAACGTCCATAAAATCACCTCCATTTTTTATATATTATATATAAGTAAAACCTATATATAGTAATAATTGTAAATAAAGAATTATTTTTATCAATATGATTTTTGTGAAATTAAGAAAAATAAAACATTATGGAATATATTATGTTTTTTATTTGCTATTTTTTTATACATATAAAACTTTTTAATAAAAATTAAAATTTATATATAAATATTAAAAATAATAAAAAAATTATTATGAAATTAATTGACTTTTTGTTCAGTTATGTTAACATTATGTAAAATACTTTTTGGAGTTATATTATGAAAAAGTTACTTATAGCCTTAATGATGATTGTATCATTAAGCACAGGTTTATTTGCACAGAATATTGGTGAGAAAACAGGTAATGCATTTTTAGATTATATGCATGGCAGGAGTTTATTTGGTATTAACTTTGGTCCTACATTATATGCTGGACTTTTTGATATTGGTGTTAAGTTTATAAATATAGATCAGATGGTTACATCTGGAGGAGGAGATACTACTGGAACTGATTTAAGGTCAAAACATTATGCTTTTGGTTTAGGTTTTAGTTATGATTTTGCTCCTGTTAATTTCATGACAGTTGGTCTTGATATTGGTTTTTCTGTTGGAGAGATTAGTGCTGGACAAGATAAAATAACTTTCAGTACTATTCCTTGGTCTTTAAATGTTAAGTTTTTCTTTTGGAAGAATGCTCCTTTTGGATTTTTCTTATCTCCAAGAATTGGTGGTACTGCTTTGAGGGCTAATGGTTATGGTCCAAACATAGAGGCTAATGGTATTACTAGTTTATCTTCTCATGGCGGTTTTTACTTATCTCTTGAATTGGGCTGGAGAATACAATTATTCCCTAAAACTGGTGCTAATTGGCCTGTTCAGGTTGGTATAGATATTTCTTTGTTTGATTTAGGTTATTATGTTGCTCCTTGGGCTTCTCCTATATTTGATATTCCTCAATTCTCTTCTTTTTCAGGGTATAAAATATTTGCTAATATAAGAGCTTTAATACTTCCTCGTATAGGTATTACTTTGAGATTCTAATTTAATATTAAAAAATAATAAAAAGCCTGTATGCATATTTTTATGTGTGCGGGCTTTTTTATGCCGAAAATTATTGTATAAACATATTTATTAAAAAGTTATTTAAAATTAATTATGAATAAACAAATTTTATATTGTAATAAAAATGAATATCCTGCATTTCCTTCTATAGTGAAATTAGAAAAAAATAAATATTTAGTGAGTTTTAGGCTTGCTCCAAAAAATAAAAAAAATTATTCTCATTTACATTCTTTAAGTAAAGCTATTCTAATAACTTATTATAAAGGAAAAATAATTAACACAATAGAAATAGCTAAAGAAGATGATGCTGCAAAACAAGATGTACAGCTTTTTAGAGTTGATGATAAAACTATAATTGCCTACTACTTTAGATATACTTTTCACCCGCAAAGTGAGATTGATTTATTAAAAGAAAATACTTTTTTGAAATATGATAACACAATAGCATTATTAAGCGGTATAGGTTACTGTATTAGTTATGATAATGGTAAAACTTTTTCAAAGGCTAATACTATTGTATTAAAAAATAGAATGAAGAACTTTGCGGTTAGAGGCAGCATGGTAAAACTAAATAATGAAATACTTATGCCTATATATGCCTATAAAAAATATATAAACAAAAATAATTCTAAGTATCAATGTTATGTTTTATATACTAAAGATTTGATTAATTGGGATATAAAGAGTTTTTTGTGTGAAACTGAATACAGAAAAATTGAGAATAAAAAAAGCAAAATAGAATATGTTGAGCCTTCTCTCATATATCATAATAATGTATTGTGGGCATTTATAAGAACGCATGTTAATGATGAATATGCTTTTACTTCTTTGAGTTATTCTCTAGACAATGGAAAGAGTTTTACTAAACCTTGTTTTACTAATATTAAAGGCTATCCTCTAAATCCTTTAAAGATTGATGAGAGTAGAGTTTTATTAAGTTATGGGTATAGATTAAAGCCTTATGGGGTGAGGGCGATTGTAATAAACGATTTAAATGATTTAAAAAATTATTCTGATTATGATATACAAAAAAAAGAGATAATTATAGAAGATAAAATGAAAAGTACTGATTGCGGTTATCCTTGGTGTGTTAATGATGAGAACAATAATATATATTGTGTTTACTATGGTTATGACAATAGAGATAAAATAAGAAAAATATTTTTAAGTGTATTTACTTTAGATTAAAAATATAGTAGACTTTGTTTATTGGGAGAGAGATATTTATGGACGATAAAGATATAATGAACCCTGAAATCTATGAGATAAAACCAGATGAATGGGACGTTGTGGAAGATGATAAAAATATTAGCTATAGGCTTCTTGCTTATAAACTATCATCTTGGAGTGAAGACACATATTTAATAGTAAATGTTAATAAAGAAAATAAGAACAAAACTATTATAATTAATTGGAACAGCAAAGATTTTGTATTTTCTTCTCATAAGGCTTTTTTTAGGTTTGATGATGATTTACCTGATAATTTGGATTGTAAATCTACTGAAGATAAACTTTCTTCTATTGTTTTAGACAGCGATTATGTTTATGATAGCTTGCTTAATCATAAGCTTCTTATAGTTAGAGCGTCACTTGAAAAAAGCAAAACTACAAGAGTATTTAATATTTCAAAGTTTGCAGAAGTTGTAAGAAAGTAAGTGATAGTAAATAAATATACTTACAAATAAAATATAAAATCATAAAATACTATTTAACAAATTAAAATTCATTTAATTTATTTATATATATTTGAACTATAATAACATCAAAAATAAAAAATATCTTAATTTATTATTTACTTTAA
>NZ_SRZM01000142.1 GCF_019402445.1 Brachyspira pilosicoli | reverse complement strand
ATATGTAAAATTAAAAGAATCTATAAAAAAAGGTGAAATAGGAGAAATAGTGCATGCCTATTTTAGAAGAACAAATCCTAGGGCTAATTGTGAACGATTAGGCGGCAATACATCTATATTTTATTTTATAGGTGTTCATGATTTTGAGATGATGTGTTCTTATATAGATTCAACTCCAATTAAAGTATATTCACAAAAAGTTTGTAAGGTTAATTCTCATCTTTCTGTTAATGCTGAGGATACTGTAATAAGTATTGTTAATTTTGAAAATGGCGCTATAGGTATAATAGAATTATGTTGGGCTTTACCAAATAATACTGCTTTAGGAATAAATACTTATGCTGAGATAGTTGGAGATAAAGCAGCTGGATATATAAACATAATGGATCAAGGTGTTTCTATTATTTCAGAGAAAGAAGTTGAATATCCTGATATTTTACATTGGCCTGAATATAATGGAACAATCAATGGAGATTTAAAAGAGGAACTTTACCATTTTGTTGATGCTACTTTAAACAAGAAAGAATATATTACAAATATTGATACAGCTATAACAGCTGTTAAGATAATAAATGCATGTTTTAAATCGATAGAAACTGGTTTTCCAGTTGATATAAAATAAATTATAATATTTTATTAAGGAGAGTAAAAATGAAAGTTTTATATGCCGGAGATTCTTGTACAAAAATAGGCCCTATATTTCTTGCTTCACCTTTTAATATGGAATTAAAAGGAATTTCTCATCATGTATGGGGACAACCTCTTATTGATTCTTTAACAAAAGAAGGAATAGAAGTAAAACATTTGAGAAATGATGAAGCTATTTCCGAATTTCCAAGAACTGAAGAAGAATTAAGCGAGTATGATGTAATCATCATCAGTGATTGTGAGGCAGAAGTATTATCATTATATCCATTTTGGGTTGCAGGCACTCCTCTTCCAAGAACAGATAGAATGAGAGCTATAAGAAATTATACTAAGAATGGCGGTGGACTTATAATGATTGGAGGATGGTCATCTTTTAGCGGAAGATTTGGAACAGGTGCTTATTATGATACACCTGTTGAAGAAGCTTTACCTGTAAACTGTTTAAAAGGCCTAGATGATAGAGTTGAAGTTCCAGCAGGTGTAAAAATGAAAGTGTTAGACAATTCCCACCCTATTGTTAAAGATATACCTTGGGAAGATGCTCCTGTATTTGAAGGCTTCAATAAAATAATACCTAAAGATGGTGCTAATGTAATTATAAATATAGGAGATGATGAAATAGAATATCCTCTTTTAGTAACTTGGGAATATGGAAAAGGAAGGGCAGCTGCTTTTTCTAGTGACTGTTCTCCACATTGGGCAGAATATTTTCAACCTTGGGAATATTATGGAAAATTTTGGGTTCAAACAATAAAATGGCTTGGTAAACAAATATAAATAAATTTTGGCTAATGATGGAGTGGTGTCATGATAAAAATAAATAATTCTAAAAAAAATAATTTAAATTTGATGCCACTCATTATATTAATTATTCTTATAGTGATATTATCATTTCTAAATAATAGTTTTTTATCATTAAATACAATAATTAATATTATGAATCAGGTATCAGTTATAGGTATAGTTGCTATAGGGGCAATGATAGTAATTATATCTGGAGGAATAGATTTTAGTTCTGGATATGGACTTGCTGCTATAGGAATGCTTTCTAGTTTCATATATTCATTAAATATTTTGCCTAATAATATATTTATATTTGCTTTATTATTTATATTATTTGGAGCTTTTATTGGATTTTGTAATGGATTTATAATTACAAAATTTAATATTTTACCATTCATAGCTACTTTGGCAATGATGTCTATAATGCAGGGTGTTTCAATATTTGTTAATAAAGGTACTATGATTATTTTAACAGAATATGATTTTATTTCATATTTAGGACATGGTAAATTATTTAACATAATACCTATTACTTTTATTGTTTTTGTCATAATATCTATATTTGTAAGTGTTATAATGAATAAAACAAAATTTGGAACTTATGATTATGCTATAGGAGGTGATGAAAAGGCATTACTATATTCTGGGGTTAATGTAAAAAAATATAAAATTCTTATATATGTCGTAGCAGGAATATGCACAGGTTTAGCCTCTATGTTAACAGTTTCTCAAATAGGTATGGCAACACCTAGTTTAGCAGGTTCTGTTCTTACAGATGCAATAGCAGCAACTTGTATAGGCGGAACTAGTATGAGCGGAGGAAAGGGCAATATATTTGGTACTGTAATTGGTTCCTTTATAATAATTTTAATAGGAACTGCACTTACATATTTAAATATAGCTGCAGAAATGCAAAATGTATTTAAAGGTTGTGTTATACTTTTTGCAGTAGCCTTTGATGCATTATTTGAAAATATAAAAAAGAGGAGATAAATAATGAAAAAAAATGTACCTTTAGTTAAATTTTTTGTTTTATTGATGTCTTTAATATTAGTTGGATGTACTGATACAAAAACTGAAAATGTATCCTCACAAAATGGAAATAACGATGGTAAGAAAAAAATAGTGCTTGGAGTAGTTCTTATAGATATGACTAATCAATTTTTTGTAGATATGATTGAAGGAGGAAATAGAGCGGCAGAGGATTATGGTTGCGAAGTTATATGGAAAAGTGCTGATAAAAATTTCGACAACCAAATTTCATTGATAGAAAATTTTATAGAACAAAAAGTTGATTGTATACTAGTAGATCCTATAGATAGTGTTGGATTAAAACCTGTTATAGAGAAAGCATCTAAAGCAGGTATTCCAACAATTACTATGGCAGGAAAAGTTGATGTAGATAGTAATTACACAACAGTTTACAATGATTATGAAAATACTTTTAATATTTTTCATATAATAGCTAATACTATAGGTAAAGAAGGTAAAGTAGCATTAATTTATGGAAATAAAGGAAATTTAGTTTCTGATTTAAGACAAGCTGGTTTTGAAGCTGCTATGACTAATTATCCTAATATAGAAGTTATAGAACAACCTGCTAATTGGGATCCTGCAACAGGATTAAAAGTAGCTCAAGATATTATAGCTTCTAATCCTGATTTGAAAGCTATACATAGTATATCTGGTGCAGTAACAATAGCAGTTAATCAAGCAGTAAAAGCTTCTGGAAAAGATATAATTATCACAAGCTATGATGGAAATAAAGAAGAATTAGATTTAGTTGAATCAGGAAATTTTTTATCTACTGTACTAACAGGTGCTAAAAAAACAGGTTATTGGAATATACAGTTAGCTATTCAATTGGCAAATGGATATAAACCTAAAGAAAAAGTATTAAATTTAGATACTCATTTTGTTATGAAAGATGAAAATAAAAAAATACTTAATGATGCTGGATTGTTAACTAATGTTAGTATTATTTCACCTAAAGAGGCTATGATGAAAATTGATGATTATAGAAATGAGTTATATGATTCTGAACTATTAACTAAATAATATTAAAAAGGACAAACATTATGAAAATAATAGAGAATAATAAAATTAAATTGAATAATGAGAATAAAAGATATTTTACTATTTTATTAATTATAATATTTATATTTATATTATTCTCTATTATTTCTAAAGGTTTCTTTAGTTTTACAACTTTGATGAATATAGGAAGACAAGCATCTGCTCTTGCATTAGCTTCCATAGGAATGACTATGGTAATGTTAATAGGTGGAATAGATCTTTCTGTTGGAGCTGTTATTGCCTTTGCTGGAGCTGTAGCTGCTATAGTTATGCAGAATATAGATTCGGCTTTAATGTCTGGAATAGTTGGAATATTTACTACCATTTCTATTTGTATATTATTTCAATTTATCAATGGCTTTGCTATAGGATATCTTAAAATAGCACCTTTTATTGTTACATTGGCAACCATGTCATTGGCAAGAGGATTAACTCTTACAATAACAAATTCTTCTCGTATTATTGTTGATAATGATTTATATAATGCATTAAGTCAAATAACTTTATTTAATTTAATACCATTGTCTATTATTTTAGTAATAATAGCATATATTATATCTAATTTCATACTTTCAAAAACTATATTTGGAAGGAAAACATATATTATGGGTGATAATCCTTTTATGTCAAAAGCTGTTGGTATTAACAATATAAGTCATACAATATTAGTATATTTAATTTCAGGTTTATTTATAGGACTTTCAACTATTATGATAGTTGGACGTGTAAAATCAGCTCAACCAATGGCTGGAATCAATATGGAATTCGATGTTATAACAGCAGTAGTTGTAGGAGGAACTAGTTTATTAGGAGGACAAGGAAATTTAAAAGGAACTATATTAGGTGTTGCATTAATATCAATTATTTCTACTGGACTAGGAATGGTTGATATACACCCATTTTTAAATTACATAATAAAAGGATTCTTAATATTAATAGCTGTACTAAGTAATGATTTTAATTTAAAAACTTTAAAATCTAAGATAAAGAAAATAAAACAAAATAATAATAATTATGATGATGTATTAAATCTAATAAAAAATAATAAACATAAGCAATTGACTTTAAAAAATATTTCTAAAAGTTTTTCTGGAGCTAAAGCTTTAGATAATGTTAATTTAACAATTAAAAGAGGTAAAGTACATGTTTTATGCGGAGAAAATGGAGCTGGAAAATCAACTCTTATGAAAATACTCTCAGGTATATATTCCAAAGATGAGGGAGAAATATTTATTGATGATATACCTATAGATATTAAATCTCCTAGAATTGCTGAAAAATTAGGTATATCTATTATATATCAAGAATTACTTAATATTAAAGAACTTAGTGTCAGCCAAAATGTTAATTTAGGTAAAGAAAAAACTTTTTGTTTTAACTGCTTTTTAAATTTAAAGAAGATGGAAAATATTACTAGAAATTATTTAAAATATTTTGATTTGAAAATAGATCCAAATTCTAAAATTGGAGATTTGAGTATTGGACAACAGCAGCTTATAGAAATTATTAAAGCTTTAACTTCAAATTCATGGATTATTATTATGGATGAACCTACTTCGGCAATAACAGAAACAGATAAAGATAAATTATTCAAAATTATTTCAGAATTGAAAAAAA
>NZ_SRZM01000141.1 GCF_019402445.1 Brachyspira pilosicoli | reverse complement strand
CTTCTTTTGGCGACCGAAGGAAGTACCTGTTGGTATGATACAAAGAAGCAAAAGGACTGCATCCTTATACCTTTATATATGTATTATATTTATTCAATACCTATATAAGTGTATAAAATTAAAATACTTGCACTTTTTGGTTCTTTTTGCGGTGGGAAAAAGAACAATAAAAAATTACTAAATATATTTTAATTTTATATAAAAATTATATTAAATACGCCTACAACTTCTACAACAATTTTTTAAGGCACATTGATATTTGAAAGAAGGTCCTCTATAATCATATCGCTGCTCACATTCTCAGCCTGTGCCTCGTAACTTACACTAATTCTATGTCTTAAAACCTCATAAGCAACCGCCCTAATATCTTCTGGTATCACAAAGCCTCTGCCGCTCATCATAGCATTAGCCTTAGCTGCTTTTGTAAGATATATACCAGCCCTAGGAGAAGCACCATAATCAATATACTCCTCTTTAAGTTTATATTCTATTGGGTTTCTTGTCGCATCTATTATATTAACTATATAGTCTAACAACTTATCTTCTATATATATCTGTTTAGCTAATATTCTTAATTTGTTTATTGTTTCTATTGTTGTGATAGGTTTTACTTCCTCTGGTTTTGAAGAAGACATATTTTTTATTATAGTTTTCTCTTCGCTTTTTAGAGGGTATTTTACAATTACCTTTAGCATAAATCTATCAACTTGTGCCTCTGGCAAAGGATAAGTACCTTCTTGCTCTATTGGGTTTTGAGTAGCTAATACTAAAAATACTTCTGGAAGTTTATAGGTTTTATCGCCTATTGTAACTTGATGTTCTTCCATAGCCTCAAGCAAAGCAGATTGCACTTTAGCAGGTGAACGGTTTATCTCATCTGCAAGTATAATGTTTGAAAATATTGGTCCTTGCTTTGGTAAGAAAACTGAATTTTTAATATCGTATATCTCTGTACCTATTATATCTGCAGGAAGCAAATCTGGTGTAAACTGTATTCTTTTAAAAGTAGCATCTATTGTAGACGCTAAAGTTTTTACTGTAAGTGTTTTTGCAAGTCCCGGTACTCCTTCAAGCAACACATGTCCATCACATATTATGCCAAGCAAAAGTTTATCTATCATATTCTCTTGCCCAACTATCACCTTTTTAATTTCATCTTTTACTGCATTCACAACATCTAATGCCACATTGGCTGCTTCTGAAATAGCCTGTAAATCCTTAGTCATAAACTCTCCATTTAATTTTTATGCTGTTTTTTTATAAATTTATATAATAAATACACTATAAGAACTATAAGTACCCACTGCCCAATCATTATAATTAAAAATGAATTGCCAAAAACTCTAATATTATATTCACTCAAAGGCTCTTCATTTGGTATTAAATTGTTTCCCCTCTCAAGTTCATAATAACGAGCCTCTAATTCTGGTATTTTTAATTTACCTTTATTAATTGGCTTTAATGTATATATTATTTTGTATATAGTTTTAATATCAGAATTATCTTTATCTATAGTTTCACTTTCTATTCTTTTATTTATTATTTCAAAATCACTTATAGAGTTTTCGTCTAAACCTTCAGCCTTAAAACTATTGGCATCTCCTGTAAAAGTTAAAGTATATTTTATATTCTGCCACTTATATATGCTCTTTCTATTAACTTTACCTTCAACAGAAACCATTGGAAAAACTGTTCCACTGATAAATAATATAAGCAAAATAATATAATATCTCATAGCTTTTTAGATTATAATAAAACGCAAAAAAGTCAACCTAATTAAATGTATTATACAACAAATTGAAATTAAATAAAATTAAATATATAATTATTAATAAAGCAAAATATATTTATAGGAGCACTATAATGAAATTTTTTATAGATACAGCAAATGTTGATGAAATTAGAAAAGCTAATGATATGGGAGTTATATGCGGAGTTACTACAAACCCATCATTAATAGCAAAAGAAGGAAGAGATTTTAAAAAAACAATAGAAGAAATTACTACAATAGTTGATGGACCTATTTCTGGAGAGGTTAAGGCTACTACTGTAAAAGCAGAAGATATGATAGTTGAAGCAAGAGAGATAGCTAAAATACATAAAAATATGGTAGTAAAAATTCCTATGACTGTAGAAGGATTAAAAGCTATAAAAGTATTGTCTAAAGAAGGAATAAAAACTAATGTTACTTTAATATTTTCTGCTAATCAGGCATTACTTGCAGCAAGAGCAGGTGCAACCTATGTTTCTCCTTTTATAGGAAGACTTGACGACATATCTACTGACGGACTTGAACTTATTAGAACAATATCTGATATTTTTGCTACACATGCAATAGAAACAGAAATAATTTCAGCAAGTGTTCGCCACCCTATACATGTTACAGAATGTGCTTTGGCTGGTGCTGATATTGCTACTGTACCTTACAGTGTAATTGAACAAATGACTAAACATCCTCTTACTGACCAAGGTATAGAAAAATTCAAAAAAGATTATGAAGCAGTGTTTGGTAAATAATTTATAATTAATATTTACATTAGCTTTGCATTAATAAAAATGTAAAGCTAATTTTTTATTATAGTCGATGAAAAACAATATCAAAAAAAACATAAAAAAGCTTGTTAGCCTAATACCATTATTTATTATTATTATACTGATTCTATGGTACAAAACTCCAATAAATGGTATAAATTGCTACCCTCAAAGTGTAGAAAAAATTACTGTAGAATATCAAAATAAAATATTAGACATCACAAACACAAATGATGTGTATTTTATTATAAAAAGTTTAAATAGCATATCTCTAAATAAAACAATACCAATTATTAAAGCAAACACTAACAGCTATAAAATAAATATAATAAGCACAAACAAAAATATACCAAATGATATTATAATATATTCAAAAGACACAGCATCAATTGGACATTTCTATTATACAGACAAAAACACAATGCTTCCTTATGATTATATAAAGAACATATTTTCTAATAAATAAAAGATATTTTTTAAGTTTTTTATTTGTGGTGGCTTTGCCCCCTGCGAAGCGTGCCCGTAAGGGTACACACCCCCACTTCTTTTGCCGACGCTCTGCGTGCCTGCGGCAAGGCACCTACTCGGTATTGATATAAAAGAAGCAAAAGAACTGCATTTTTTAGCTTAAGATGTTGGTATTACAATATAAGTTTATACATATTCCAAACATACAAAGCTATAGTACTTGCACTTTTTGGTTCTTTTGACGAAGTCCGCACCGCGAGCTGCGGGAAAAAGAACAACAAAAAATCAATAGAAAACTATTGTTTCAATATATTATAAAAATTTTAAACTCTTTTATTTTATATTATTTGCATGGCTTTGCCCCGCACCCCAGTTCTTTTATT
>NZ_SRZM01000140.1 GCF_019402445.1 Brachyspira pilosicoli | reverse complement strand
TTCTATATACTCTTGAGCCTCCACTTAATATAAATGGTGCTATATTTTTTCCTTTTAAATCATTTTTTGATAAAAAGCTTTTCATAGGCAAAGCCATATCACCTATCCATATTGGATATCCAATAATAATATTATCATATTTAGACAAATCAACACTTCCATTTAATTCTGGAAGCTTATCATTATCTATATCATCTTTTACTTGAAGCACCATATCATCATATTCATTTGGATAAGGTATTTTTGTAGTAATTTTATATATATCTGCCCCTGTAATCTTTTTAATCTTATTAGCAACTATTTCTGTATTTCCATTCCAAGAATAGTATACTATAATTGTTTTACTGCCATTAAACTCTGTATTTACAACAGAGGCATTGTGTTCATTTAATAAAGCAGATTTAGTAACTTTTCTATCATTAATATTTGAATTACATGATACAATAAATAATAGCAATAATACGAAAACACTAGTTATTCTTTTCATTTTATATAATACTCCCATATATATAACTCATAAACTATACACTTCGAAATATTTTTTTCGTTTAAATTCGAAATATTTTTTATTAAAAACTAGATTAAAATATTTATTTATTTTTAAATACATTTATATTATACTTGACTTTTAATTTTTAGTCTAATATAATATATTAAGTTGCTTTATAAAATTTAAGGAGAGTTTTAGTAAAATGAAAAATATAATATCTATAGTTGTTTTAATGATAACTCTATTTTCAACTTCAGTAATACAAGCAGTAGAAACAAAGTATATTCCAAATACTTCTCAAGCTGTATTTTCTATAAAATTAAATGAATTATCGTCAAAAGCTGAAATTAGTTTACAAAATACTCTTAATAAATTGTTTATGCAAAAGTTTGCTGATAATTTTGCTACATATAGAGATGATGCCTATGTAGTAGAAGCTATGACTAATAGATTAGAACAGATATTAGATTTTTCTAAACCCTCAAAAATAGTTTCATTTAATAGTTATCAAGAAATAGCAGTAATGATTGATATATTAGATGTAACTGAATTAAATAGAATAATGATAAAAATAGCAAGCCAAGAGGATAAGTTAATATCTTTTAGTGATAATAATGCTTACAGATATTTTTATCTTGATGATACAACTTTAATATCTTGGAATGATGAAGTATTTACAGTAGAAACAAAACTAGATGATGTTTATTGGTATAATGAAGAGCTTAATAAAGAAAATGATATCATAAATATTGCTAATTCTATATTTGATACTACTTCTCCTCTTACAAATGAAAAGTTTATGGAATTAGAAAATCAAACTAATGATTTTTATGCTTGGGTAGATTTATCTTTACTTTCTGATGAAACTGATGAGTTTACAAAGTTTTTATTTGGAAGAAGTTATGAAGGAATATCTAAAGAAAGTTATAAAGATGCTATATTGACTGCTAAAGTTAATTTTAATATTGGAAATGCGGATATAGTTATAGATACTTATTCACCAAATTATCCTTATGATAGTTCATTATTAAAAAAGGAATTAGCTGATAATATATATACTTTTGTTAATGGTGAGAACAATTACGGATTTTTATCATTAGCTTTTAACAGCACTGAACTTTCTAAACATTTAAAAACTATGTTTGGAGAACAATTTCCATTTAGCGAAGATTTTGAAGAATTAGAAGAGTATGGAATTGATGTTTATAAACTTATAGAACTTTTGGGTGGTGATATATTTGTATCTGCTTGGGACAGCAATGAAAACGAAGACCCTGATTTACTTATTTCTGCCTCTATTACTGATGAAAACACAATTAAAATTATATTAGATTCTTTAGCTGATGATGTTAATAATGACGTATACACACTTGCTGGCAATACTTGTTATGTTAAAGATTCTATACTTTATATTAGTAGTAACCCTACTATTATAGAAAAAATAATGAATAATGAAATGCCTAATGTTAAGTTAAATGAAGATAAAATTAATTTAGCTAAAAATAATACTTTTGTATTTTATTTAGAATTAAATTCTAATTTAGCTTTATATGGCATTGGTGATGAATACACTGAAAACTTTGAATCTGTATATTTAACTTCAAATATATTAGAAGCTAATCATACTCAAGTATTAATAAAAGTAAATACAAGAGATAAAGAAAAAAATGCTTTGAGTATTATTAAAACATTTATCGGCGGATTAGAATAATATTATAGATGAGATTAGATGAGTATGTACATCATAACGGATATACTGAAAGCAGATCCAAAGCACAGGATATAATATTAGCTGGATGCGTATTCGTTAATGGTGTAAAAGTAACTTCTAAAGCTCAAAAAATAAAAGATACCGATAAAATAGAAATCATACAAAATAGAAAATATGTATCTAGAGCTGGAGAAAAATTAGAGAAAGCTTTATTGGAATTTAATCTTTCTGTAGAAAATAAAATATGTTTAGACATAGGTGCTTCTACAGGAGGATTTACAGATTGTCTTCTCTGCCATGGTGCTAAAAAAGTTTATGCCTTAGATGTTGGTCATAATCAGCTTGTATATAAATTAAGAAATGATAAAAGAGTAATCTCAATAGAAGATTTTAATGCTAAAGATATAAAGAGAGAAATGTTTGAAGGAGAACCACCTTCTATTGTAGTTAGTGATGTTTCTTTTATATCTATTTCAAAAATTGCTCCTATCATATTTAAAGAATTATATGATTTAGAATATTGGGTAAGTCTTATTAAACCGCAATTTGAAGCAGAAAAAGGTGAAGTTTCAAAGGGCGGAATTATTAAAGATGATATATTGAGAGAAAAGATAGTTAATAATGCAATTGATAGAATCACATCAGTAGGATTTAAAGAAATAAACAGAACTATTTCTCCAATAAAAGGCTCTAAAGGAAATATAGAGTATTTATCACACTTTATTATTTAATTTATTTCTTTAATTTGTTTGATGTTCTTTGTTTATATATTTCATACTCTTCATAAAACTCTTCTATATCTTTTACCATAATATGTCCATCATCAGTTATAGAAACAGATTTTATTTTTTTCAACTCAGCTTCTTTATTAGCATCAGCTGTAATACCAACCATAGAACAAAGATCATTAAAATTGTATGGAAATATTATTTGTTTTGAGTTTTTAAATATTAATTCGTATTTAATTAAAGCTTCTAATATAATTACAAACTTACTTACATTATTATTAGCATTAAAGGATTTTATTCTAGATATTGTAATATATACTCTCATACTCATAACTTTTATAAGATAGAGTCTTATACTATTATCTTTTAATATTAACTCCATAAACTCTTCTTTTTTAGCAAGCTGTATAACAGAATCTTGAAGAACTATTGCTGTAGTAAAGAGAGGTCTAATATCGCTTTTAGGAGCATATCCATTAAGTATTTCATTATTCACACATACCCTTCTTGTAACCTGTCTAGAATTAAATATGTTGTACACACCTACTTTTCCATATCTAATAATATAAATATAATCATTATACTGAAACTCTGTATATAAACAATATCCCTTTTTAAACTTATAAACATTATTATCTATATATTCAGGCTCTTCTATTTTTCCTAATTTATCTATTTTATTTCTCACAACTCCAATATCTTCAGCATTAGGATTTAGTTCTAAATATTTAGCATATATCTTTGATGCTGCATCAGTATAGCCATTCTCTTCATAAATACTAGCCATACTAATCATATCTATTCTATTTTTATCACTGTAATAATTATAAGTTGTACTAACTTTATTCAAAAAATAATAATATCTATTAATCCATCTCTCCAAATTAAGAAGCAAATACTCATATATTTTATTTATTATATTAGGATTATCTATCTTTTCTATCTCATAAACATTCATTTCTAAAACTTCAACATCTTCTATTGCTTTAACTGTTGATGTAAAAGGTTCATTTATAACGGCATTAAATAGTCCTATTATCTCACCTTCTTTATATTCTATAGTATAATCATCTGCAAAATAATTGTATGCTAAAACTTTACCTTTGATAATTATATAAAATTTATATTTAGGGTCTTGCCCATCTATAAATATTGTTGATGATTTTGGAAATTTAATTGTTTTATTAGTATTAGTATTATTCATAATATAAACCCATTATTAAAACTTGATAGTTTAATTTTAATAAAAATAATAACTATGTCAATAGTAT
>NZ_SRZM01000014.1 GCF_019402445.1 Brachyspira pilosicoli | reverse complement strand
AGCTCGTACGCGGGAAAAAGTTGAATAAAATAAAAACTTGTATAATGAAATACAATTATTAGCTTATTAAACCATTTGACTATATTCAAATTTTTAGAGTTTTAATTTATAATTGAACATATAGCTTTTTTATTATAAAAACATATTATGAAAGATTTTTTAGGTAAATTAAAAACTATAATATTTAAAAAGAAAGATACTATATTCGCAGTAATAGTTTCATTTATACTTCATATATTTGTATTGAGTTTGGTAAATACTTATATAATGGAATCTTTGTTTGCGTATAATGATAAATTAGAAAAACTATTAGAAGAAGAGAAAAATAAAAAAGATGATTATATGTTTTTGGTAGAGACTCCAGATGTAGAAGAAGAGGAAAATAATGAAGATACACCATTTGCTTCAGATAAGTCATTAGTATCAAGAGGACAGATAGATGTAACACCTTCAAAAGTATTTTCAGATTCTTCTGTGTTTTCTTTTTTGGGTGATGGTGCTAATAGTCCAATAGTTGAAAGACGTGATAATATAAATCCAAACAATAATAACAATTTACAAAAGCAAAAAGATTTAGGTAATGATATAAGCAGAGAAGATGTAGTGCCTTATAAGCCAAAAAATCCAGGTCTTAAAGGCGATACAAAAATACCAGCATCATTTGAAGACGGAGCCGATAGGGCAGTAGTTTTATCCAGCGAAACAGGAAGCATACAGCTTGGTACAAAGGCACAGGAATATTTTTGGTATTTTTATACTTTAGTTGGTTCTATAAGAGATTCTTGGTATTTAACTATTCCTAATCAGGCACATTTTTTGGGGCTTTTGAGAAGTGATGAGGTAGAGGTGCTTATATCTATAGATTTGGACGGAAATATTATTTTTGAAAAGTTTTTAAGCAATTCAAAATTAGGTCAAAGCAGTTTGGATAATTCATGCTCAAAGGCTATAGAATATGCCAAGAAATTAAAACCGCCTCCTCAAGGTTTGGTACGTGATTATGCAGAGAACGGTAAAATATATATACCATTTAAGTTTATATACCAAAATTTCAGCAGAGAGTGATAATTTTTTTGAAATTTATTTCTAAATATTTATATTGTTTTAATATTTAGTATGTAAAATATAGTTAGTATTACTTTCTTAACTTGCACTTTTTGGTTCTTTGACGAAGTCCACACCGTGTAGCGGCAGGAAAAAGTTGATAAAAATAACCTTTGAATTTTATCTACATACCCCGCCCTTTAGGATTGATAACTCCTTTTTATTTAAATGTTTAATTACATTCAAAGGTTTAAATTATATTTTTTGCTCCCACCCAAGTTTTAATTAGATTTAAAATACACTAAACGCACGGTTAATACGTTTTAATATATAATAAAATGAGAATTATAAATTTGTTATAATTATAAAATTTACTCTGCGTGCGGTGGGGAGTTTTATTCAACTACTCCAATATATGGAAGATTTCTATATTTCTGTGCATAGTCAATGCCGTATCCTACAACAAACTCATCTTCTATGTCAAAACCATTATAATCAATTTTTATATCAACTTTTCTTCTTGACGGCTTATTAAGAAGTGTACATATTTTAAGCGAAGCAACATTTCTAGTTTGTAATATTTCGCAAATTTTCTCTAAAGTGTATCCTGTGTCAATAATATCTTCTACTATAATAACATCTTTGCCTGTTAAAGGTATATCAACATCTTTTAATATCTTAATTTCAGAGCCTATCTTATCATTTCCATAACTAGATACTATCATAAAATCAACTTCTATATTAGTATCAATTTCTCTTGCTAAATCTGCAATAAATACAAAAGAACCCTTAAGAAGCCCTATTAAACAAGGAGTTTTATCTTTATAATCATTGTTTATTTTTTGTGCTAATTCTTTAACTTTTTTATTTATATTCTCTTCAGATATAAGTATCTTTGATATATTTTCATCTTTTCTCATAAATTATTCCTTAAAATCTTTTATTAATAATTTTTTGTTATATATTATCGTATATATATAATAAT
>NZ_SRZM01000139.1 GCF_019402445.1 Brachyspira pilosicoli | reverse complement strand
TTTTTTTTGTTTTTATTTTATAATTATATATATTATTAAATTAATTTTCAATACTAATTAGTAATAATTATTAATAATTTTTCTATCTTATTAATAAATATAGGAGTTTTATACTATGAGTAATGATTGCATATTTTGTAAGATTATTAAAGGTGAAATACCTTCAAAGTTTATAAAAGAAAATGAATATTGCGTTGTGTTTAAAGATTTAAATCCTAAATCTGATGTTCATTTGCTTGTTGTGCCAAAGAAGCATTTAAAAGATATAACAGAGATAGATAATGATTTGATGGGTAATGTATTAGATACTATTAAAGAGGTTGCTAAAGAAAATAATTTAGAATCTTTTAGAATAGTTAATAATTGCGGAGAGAATGCTGGTCAGAGCGTATTTCATTTGCATTTTCATGTTTTATCTGGTGCTAATTTAAAAGACAATTTTTAAAAATTAATTAGGAGTTATTATGATAGACAGTCATTGCCATCTTACTTATATATCTAAGAAGGCTAAAGATTTGAAAGAGGTTTTGGAGAGAGCAAACAAGGCTGGAATATATTATTTTGTGGATATAGGAGTTCATCCTAGCGATATAGATGAGCGTTTATATATATTATCTGATGCTGAAGGCGTATTTTTTAGTATGGGGTATTATCCAGACTATGCCAATGAAAATGATGAACACACTATTAAGGCTTTTGAATTAAAAATAAAAACTATAAATAAAAAAACTCTAGAAAAAAGAAAAAAACTTATTTATGCAGTTGGAGAGATAGGATTAGATTATTATCATGATGATTCCAACAAGGAAGAACAAAAAAAATTTTTTTCTGCTTTATGCAATGCTGCAAAAAACGTTGATCTTCCAATACTCATTCACAGCAGAGATGCTTTTAAAGATACTTTTAGCATACTTAAAGAGGCAGATATACCAAAAAGGGGAATATTTCATTGTTTCAGCGGAAATGTGGAAGATGCTAAAAATGCTTTAGATTTGGGATATATACTTTCTTTTTCTGGCTCTTGTACATATTTAAAAAATGATTTTTTAAGAGAAGCTGCTAAATACGTTCCTAAAGATATGTTTACAATAGAAACTGATTCTCCATATTTAACACCTCAGAAGATGAGAGGAAGAGCTAATGAACCTAGCTTTATACCATATACTGCAGAAGTTTTGGCAGAGGCTAGGGGAGAGAGTGTATCTAATATTATGGAGAATGCTTTAATTAATGCTTCAAGAGTTTTAGAGCTTCCTATTGATACTAGTAAATTTGTAAATTAACATAATTATTTTTGTTTAAGCAAATTATATATATTACGATAATAACTTTTAAGGAAGACAATTAAAAAAACTATGAGAAAATACTTTACTTTTATAACTTTACTTTTTTTATTATCTTTTTTTAATTTACTTCACTCTCAGGATATTTCTTTTGAAGAGCTTTATAACAAAATAAAAGATAATTATACAACTATATATCCAAAACGTTTCGATGCATATATAGAAGGTAAAATAGTAGAAGCTCAAATATCAACTATACCTGCAAAAAATTATCTCTCTTCAAAAGACAAAATTAGATTAAAGTTTACTCTAGTACAAAACTCTAAACCAAACATTGTGCTTGAAAATGTTGATAGTTTTTATGCTAAGATGTTTTCTGTGTTTGAAGAGCCTTTAGAAACTGTTGGGTTTTATGCTATTGTATCAGAGAGTTATAGTTCGCTTTCAAAGAAGTTTACTGTTGATTCTGTAAAAGAAGATAATGATAAATACGAAGTTGTATTAAGGGCTGTTGGTGAGAATAAAGACTACAGTATAAATTACACAATTGATAAAAATAGTCTTTTGGTGGAAAGTGCTGATTATTATAATAAAAAATCAAAGATTTATGATGTTGATATATCATACACAAATATTGATAATTATACTGTTCCTGAAATTATTAAATATAAAAGTTCTGATGGTAAAGTAAACTCTCAAATAAAGTTTGTTGATATAAAAGTGTCTTCCAAATAAGTATTATTGGATATTTTATTATGAGAAAAGTCTTTATTTTTTGTTTTTTTATTTTTAGCTTTATGAGTTTATATGCGGCTAATGATGATATTAATGCATTATTTAATTTGCAAGGCTCTGGAGATATTGTTTATTATAATAGTGATAGTGTTATAGACAGTAGTGAATATTCTCAGGCAGATAGTTTAAAAACGAAATTAGAAAGAGATGGATATAAAGTATATTCTATAGTGATAGCAGATGTTTTAGACTCTTCAAAAGGAAACGAGTTTATAGCTTTGATTAGTTCTCTTGAAGGAGAGAAGATATCTGTTTATGGAAGCAATTTAGATGAAAAGTTTTCTTATCAATCTTCTAGAATTGGAAAAAATGCTGCTATAGATTTAGAGAGTTTTTATGATAAGAAAAATGAAGTTGGTATTATAAAATATTATATACTCAATGATAGTGGAGAGGATAGGGATATTTATCTTTATATTTTTAGAATTGAAGATAATAAAATTAGTTTGGTTGCTGATGTATCTTATTATAGAGAGATTAATTCTATGAAAAGCGGTGTTGTAAATGAGATGAAATTTGCTTTTAGAGATATTGATGATGATGGAATAAGCGAGATGTTGGTAGAGTATAAAGAGAGAGTTGTAGGAAGAGATGAAAAGATAGAGTATCAAATTTATAAATTAAGTAAAAATAAATATGAATGTGTAGCTTCTTCTTGGCTAGATGATGAATATATAGATTTATCTCCGTATTTTAAAAGAGATTAGTATATATTAAAATTATTTTATGAACTTTTATTATTTAGTGAATATGTATTATAGTTTTTTATGATATAAGTATTATTATGTATTAATGATGTATGTTTTAAATATATTATTAACTTTTTCATATATACCAAAAATTTTTAAATTTTTCAAAATCTATTTTTTATTTTAATTAATTTTGTGGACTAGTCCCCAAACCCCTACTTCTTTTGCGACCGAAGGGAGTGCCCTTGCGGCGTGACCCAAAGAAGCAAAAAGACTACATTTTTAGGTAAAATTTAGATTTCATAATATATTTAATACACATTCCAATATATAAAGCTAAAGAACTTGCACTTTTTGGTTCTTTGACGAAGTCCACACCGTGTAAGGCGGGAAAAAGAACAATAAAAAAATTACAAACCTACAAAATTTTAGTATATAAAAAATAAAGAGTGCAAGATTTACTACTTGCACTCTTTTTTATTAATAAAAATATTTATTTAATTATATTTTCCAATTTGGGAATCTCTTTAATACAGCTGTTATTATATCTGTTTTATAATGCTGTTCCAAATTAACTAGCTTTTGGAATTCACTAAATACTATTTTTACATCTTCCTCATTTTCTGTTTCTATAAACTTAAGCAAATAAGCCTTATCAAATACTAAATCATATACTATTTTTATTAACTTTCTTCCCTGAGGAGATGTTTCTTTATTGTCTAGCATTTTTGATAAATTAGGTATTATGCTTAATAAACCTATCATTAGAGAGTTTTTATTAATTTTTATATCTCCCTCTATTTCATCATAATACTCACCATCAAGTATCTTTTGAGCAAAATAAACAAAAGATTCTGGGTATTCTTTGTAATGTAAGAATATATCATCTATCGTTTTAGCAAGCATATCAACTTTGCCGTCAGAGAATAATTTGTTTACTATTAAATAATGGTTTTTTACCTGAGGTGAATATAATATTTTTAATATGATATTATAATATTCATCTGGTTTTCCTTCTTGTATAGCTTTTACAAATTTATCTCTATAATTTGAAGATGGTAATATTTCGTATATATGAGTATAGTTATCAACTTCTTTTATAAGCTCAGAAAGCATAGGTATATCTTTATTAGTATCATTTTGTGTTTTTAGATATATTGTGCTTATTATTCTATTGTCGCTAGGAGCTTTTTTATCTTTTGCTGTATCAACAAAATAATTATACATTTCTTTTGCTTCATCAGAGTTTAAATTTGGAGTATAAGTGAGATATTCCATGTAGATTTGATATCTTTCAAGGAAATTATCTGTCTTATTAAACTTATATAAACTCTCAGCATCATAAGTTTCTGCTTCTTCATTATAAAGGAAAGTGTTTTTATCAAATTTCACTGTAGTAGAAGCTCTTACAGATTTCTTAGCATTTTCAAGCCATTTGTTGTAAGAAGAATCTGCTATCACTATATGAGGAGCAGCAGTTAATTCTTGTTTTAAATCTTTAGTATTAATAGTTTTTTTGTATTTTAATATTATAGTAAGAAGTTCAGTAGGATTTTCCTCTGCCATTTTTTTAAGCTCATTTAATTTATAAGCTTTATATACATTTATATCATCTTCTGGTAGAGTTGTGAGAGATTGTATTGCCATGTCAAATGTCATTTTTCTCTCTTCTTCTTGAGATACAAATTTTATTTTTAATTCATTTATGTCTATATGTTTAATTTTACCAACACCAAAATTTCTATGCATAACATATTTATCAACATCATATTGTATATACTTTTCAAATATTTCTATACAAGCTTTTGGCTGTTTGTTTACATTTGTAATAGCTGATATCTCTTCTATCTTTTCAAAGAGTGTATGATTAGGATATAATTTTTCATAAACATCAACTAATCTATGTCTAAAAAATTTAGCTTTTTTGTTATTTTGTGCTACTATAGCTTGTTCATAGTTTAATAAGTTTTTAATAGTTTTTAAAGCATCATTAAATCTATTATTCTCAAAATAGTGGAAGAATATTATTTTCCATATATCTATCATAATATTAGCATCAACTAATTCTTTTAAAGCACTTTCATATTTTAATAAGTAATTATAGTTATCAGGTTCATATTCAAGCACTTTTTTAATATTGCTTTCAGCATTAGTTCTCTTTCTAATTAAATTTCTCTCAAATGCAATTTTATAATAGTGTACAGCACTAGTAATATCTCCTGCTAACTCTTTAGTATGAGCTATTTTTTCAGGCAATTCAGGGTTTGACACATCAAATTTTATCAATCTCTCTAAAATCTCTAGAGCTTCCGCTTCTTTATTTGATATTTGATAATAACTAGCTAAATATCTTAAAGCATAGTCGCATTCATAATATTCATCTAATATTTTTTGTGCAATATATTCTACTATATTCCATTTTTTTGCATTTTTAAATATACCTATAAGTTTATCTAATGTATTATCAGTATAGTTTTGAAGCTTAAGATTTAAAAAACCGCTTGCATATAATGCAGATATATGATTAGCATTTTTTTGCAATTGCAAATTAGCAGTATCTAAAGCAGATTTAATCTCTTCATTATTATTAATATCATTTATAATTGTAGATAAATCTGCAAAATATTTCACAGTATAATTTAATAAAGGTTTTCTTGTAAAAGTTTCTTCTGAAAATATGTTTTCTAATTTTTGTAGAGCTTCTGACATCTGTTTACCCCTTATTTAAAATTTTTATATAAAATTGAAGCAAATCTTTATCTATTTCAGACATTTTTCTGCCCCATATTTTAATTTCATCCATATCTTCTTCTGTATGCCTCATTATTAAATATGTTGTTAAAAAAGCATATGCAGATAAAAGTTTTGGAGCAGTAGTTTCTCTTAGTTTTAATTTTCTATAATCTGCTTCTAGTTTAGATATATTTTTTCTTAATTCAAATTCTTCTTCTTTAGTTAATTCTCTTTTAATATCTAATATATTCATAAGTTCGCCATAAGCACTCATCCAAGAGATGATTTCTTCCTGACTATTATTATGAATACCTCTTCTTATAATAATATCTCTAATCTCTCTTACCGCATCAATAGTAATTCTTTCAAATTCTATATCTAAAGGAGCATAAAACAAAGCATCTCTAATATACATTTTTGCTTTCTTAGTATCTCCTAATATATGATTAATTTGTGCTATATTTGAAAGCGTATTACCATTATAAGGCTCTATTACATTTAAATATTCATATGCTTTTAATGCTCTAGAATAATCATTAAGTTCTATAAAAGCATTAGCTAGTAAATGTAATTCATCTTTACCTCTAATTTCTTCTACATTTTTTTGCATTATAGTTGTTATAATGCTGTTGTATATAAAGTAATGAATGGCCTTTATTGCTATCAAAGTTTTATTATACGATTTATTCTTTATAAACTCTTCAAACTTTTTATAAGATAAATCTAAAAACTTACAGTATTCTAAATAATCTCCTTTAACACTTTCTATTTTGCCTACTCTATTAATCCAAAACTTCACACAAGATATATTTTCATATAGATTTGGATATTCAAAGTCCATAGACATAATTCTATCCAAATCTTCCATAGAGTCTTGGAATAGACCTTTTTTTAATTTTTCTTCTACAATTAAAAAAATATCTTTTACTGTTTCTTTTCTCGAAAATAGTTCATCAGCCATAAATCAAAAAAAGCCCTCCAGTATAAAGATATATACTATTCTATAAAATATAATATAATAGAATAATTTTAAATTGTCAAGTAAGCAATAAAGATAAAATTGCATATTAATCATCAAATTTTTGTCCTAAAAGCTGTCCATTAACATCTATATAAAGTGCCATAGAATTATTAAGTTTCACTTCATATAGGTTCCATTTCTTTTTTATTTTTGTTATAGTAGTATTTGGGAATGTTACAGATACTGTGTTTGCTACAGTTTTTGGTAATATTTCTGGAGGTACTGCTACATAGTTACCTTCTACTTCTTTAAACTCTCCATTGATAAAAAACTCTAATTCCACTCCATTTTCAAGCACTATTTCATATTTTTTCCTATCTCTTTCTGCTAATATTATTCTATTATTTGGAAAGAAGTTATTTATAAAATCTATAGTGCTTTGTGGAAGCTCATTAGGATCAACTTTCCAGTCATCTGCAACAAGTATTGAGCTAAATATAATTAATAATATAAATACTTTTTTCATTACTATCCTTTTAATCTGGAATCTTTTGTCCTACAAGCATTCCTGAAGAATCTATAAATATATTAATATGAGTATCTAATGTTATAATGTAAGTATTCCATTTCTTTACTATTTTTAATATATTTGTATTTGGATTAGTTTTGTTAACTGTATACATCACGTTTTCTGGTATAAAATTAGTTGGTATAGGTTTATCTTTACCATCTACTTCACACCAGATTCCTGTATCATTAAATATCAGTGAACAATTATCTTCTAATAATACATAAAAACGATTATTTATTTTATTAATTGTTTTTATATTAGTATTATCAAAA
>NZ_SRZM01000138.1 GCF_019402445.1 Brachyspira pilosicoli | reverse complement strand
CTATTATAAAAAGATAAAATATATGTTTGTTCTGTATTTAATATCTTGTTATAAAGGTTTGTGTGGTTATAAATAGTTTTTATTGCACTTTCACCTATTGTTTGTAAAAAATTATTGTCTAAATTGAAATTATTTACATTAGGATATGTTTGAAGTATACTAGAAAATAAATCTCTATTATAATAACTATTTCTATAAGAATCTATTATTGAAATAGCTATAGAAAAATCATTAATAGCGTCATTATATAATCTAATATAATTTTTATCTATTCCTCTATAAAAATATGCTGCTTCATTATATTGATTCAATTTAATAGCTTTATCTAAATCTTCAATTGCTTCTCTATATTGTTTATTAATTTCATGGCATAAACTTCTACTTATATATGCCATCTCATAATTTGGATTTAATTCTATAACTTTATTAAAATATTTTATAGCTTCATCATTTTCTTTTAAATTTAATTTTACTGTTCCAATGTTAAAATAAATATTTATGTTTTTATCATTAAGTTTTAATGCCTCATTATAATTATATATAGCTTCATCATATTTTTTTAATTCTATAAGAAAAGTGCCTTTAAAAAAGTATGCCTCTTCATCTTTATCATCTTTTTCAATAGCTTCATCGCATAGATTTATTATTTCTTCAAATTTTTTTTCTAATATTAATTTTTGTATTTTTGATTTTAATTCTTCGGTCATAATACTATTAAAACTTCTTTGATATTTGGTTTAATTATTTCTAACTTATGTACTTGTTCATTACTATTTTTCTGCCGTAGTCTTCAAAGTGAAAACTGTCTGTGTAGAGTGATATTAAAAGTATGCCTCGTCCGTTTTTGCGGTAGACGTCATCATTGTTTATTTTTATAGCTTTGTAATTGAATCCGCTGCCCTCATCTTCTATGCTGATTTCAAGCATGTTTTCTTTTATATTAAACAATATATTTACATTTTTGCTATAATCATTATTGTTGCCGTGAACTATAGCATTAGTTAAAGCTTCTTCAAAGGCTATTTGCATGGCATCAGCGTCTTTTATATCATGTGAATGCAAGTACTGAATAAAGATTTCAGATATATATGGTATTAATGTTTTATTACTTGGTATTTCCATCTTCAGCATATTATTGTATATAGTATTTTTTATACGATATAAATAAAGTATAGTTAAATAATATGCATTGTCAAGATTTTATATACAAATTATTAAATAGTGTAAAGGTTTTTTAATCCAAAGGCTGTTATATTGTCATTGCTGTTAATAGTTTTTAATTTGTTTATAGCCTCTTCTGTGGATAAACTCATTATATTATAAACACCATCTTCTAATGAGCTGTAATTAGATGCTATAGCTTCACACATAGAATTAGTAGCAATAAAATAGTTTTGACTTTTGTTTCTTCTAGAGCCTTCTATTGTAATGTAGTGTCCTCCGCCGGCACAAGCACAATTTTCAAGTGCATATCCATTAACATGGTCTCTTGTTATTTGAGTAGCCTTATTTTTATCTATGCAAAACACTTTAGCATCCCCCGCATGAAACACAAATACACCAGCAAACTTATGATATAATACCCCCGCAATAGAAGCACCTGCCATAGATTTTTGAACATCATCAGCAGATTCTCTAGCAGCATTAACTTCTAATTTGATAAAGTTATGCATTATCCAGTTTATCACTTCTTGCTCTCCAACAAGTTCTACTAAATCCAAAAAGTTCTCATTAAAAACATCTATAGCAAGCTTTGAAGCAAAAGTATCTCCCAAACCATCAGCAACTAATGATATACAAGTACCTTCCATAGAGTTTATAAAATGACTGTAATTGTTTTGTTCATTTATTATTAACGGTCTTCCAAGTATTGCTTCGCTATTAAAAAGTATAGTATCAGTATTTGTTTTGTTATTGTTAGATTTATTTGTAAAAGAGAAAATATCCATATTATTTCACATTCCTTAATTTTTATATTTTTTATATTTTACAGGCAAAAATATTTTTTTCAAGTTTATATTATTTGTATGATAACTGAGTGTAACTAATAATTTTTATTTTCTTAATTATTTAAATTATGTTATTTTTTACTTATCAAAAAATTATTTATAAGAAAATCAAAAATATTAATTTAATGTTGGAAGTTTTATAGATAGTTTTTCAAAATTAACTAAACATTTAATTTTTTCTTTTTTTTTAAAATCTATGTTTGTATTATTTGAATTCTCTGAAGGATATATTATAAGACAATTTGGAACATAATTATTATTATCATTTGTAAATTCTTTTATTATACTTTTAAGTCTTCCGTATCCAGAAAGCTGTCTAATATCTTTTATAATATTATTTCCTTTATATTTTTTATTAATATAATTATCATTATAAATTCTTTTGTATTTTGAATCTGCTATATAATTATATCCATTGCCTTTAATTATGAAATCAGGCTTAAATCTGTACCTACTGTAACTTTTTTGATATAATATTTTTGCCTTTCCTTTTAATGAATCCATAAGTAAAGCATAAACATATTTCTCAAATAATAATGACATATCAATATAAAAAGGTGGAGCAGAATTTTCTTTGTTTGAATCTTTATATCTTCTTAATTTTATTATATTGATGGCTAATTTTATAAGAAGTTTATATTTTTTGTATAAAGGATTCAACCTTATATTATTAAGTTCATAAAGATGAAGCTCATCAGACACTTCAGAAAAAAATGACATACTATTAAAAGAATTATAAATTAAACCTATATTAGAATTGCATATTTTTAATGCTTTTTTTAATATCCTATTTTCTAAACAATTTATATCATAATCAAAATAAGAACAGTATACCCTGTCATCTCTTGCAGTTACAATATTTTTCTTTATATGATTTGAAAAATCTATTTTTCCCTTTATTTTGGAATTAAGATTTTCTCTTTTTCTAATAAAATTTCTTTTAAGTCCGTTATTAAGCTCTAATTCAAGCATTCTCAAAAAATGAATACTTGTTAGAGCATCAAGTCCTTTTATTAAAATATCGCCTTTGTAGTTTATTGGAGGCTCTTCAAAATTTATGCTGTATATTTCATTAAAACATTTCACAATATTTGAATATGATAAACATTTTGAAAACATCTTCATAAAATCAATATTTTCTATTTTAGGATTGATTATAATATTTTTTGTATGCTCATTATCAATCCAGAAAGCACCTATGTAATAAGAAAGAGTTTTGCTGTATGAATTCTCTCCAAATATATATTCTCTATATTTTGATTTATTTATGCATTCTATAAGAGAATCACAATCTATATTATTATGCTCATTAAATGAAGCAGAATTGTTTTTACAAAATTCACATTCACATTGATTATCTAAATTATCCATAATGATTATATCGCTAATTTTTTAATAGAATCTTTTATATCATTATTACTCTTTAATATACCGTCTTTGTAATACTCTAATAATAAAGGCTTGATTTCATATTCTAATTTTCTTTTTAATTCTTCTTCATTTTCAGCCATAAAATAGCTATGCCCTATCATAATATCATCAATCTCAAATTCTTCATTTAAGTTATTATTAATTATATTATTCTCTATATCATCAAATAACTTTAATGCTTTATTTTTACAATCATAGTTTTTATCATTATAAAAACTTTCTATTTTTTCTTTATCTGCTTTAATAGTTATAAATGCAAATCTTCTTCTTAAAGCATAATCAATATAACCAATGCTTCTGTCAGTAGTGTTCATAGTACCTATTATATATAAATTACTAGGCACCGAAAATATTTCTTTAGAATAAGGCAGTTTAACTTCTATTTCATTGTCAGCATTTTTTCTTTTATCAGCTTCTAATAATGTAATAAGCTCACCGAATATTTTTGCTATATTTCCTCGGTTAATTTCATCTATTATAAGAACAACAGGATTTTTATTTACTTTTTCAATATCTCCTAAATTATACTCTTTTTTCAAATATTCTAATAAAGGTTTCACATAAGACATAGAACCTATACTTTTTTCCTCTTTAAGCGAATAATAAAATTCTTTTACTCTATTATTTAGTTGCAACCATCTTTTAGTTTTATTATTTTTAGGAAGATACTTAACTATATTATCATCATTTATAGATAAGTAAAATGTTTTATTATCTCTTAATGTTTTTAATTCTAAACAATCAGTATCTTTATTTATTCCTTCTACATCTCCATTAGAAAAATCGTATGTAAAATTATTCCAAGCCTCTTCCAATCCTACTTTTCCTACTTCTTTTGCTCTATTGCAAGCCTCTTTAAAAATTCCGTCTTTAATTTCATAAGATATATTTTCGTCATTAGAAACAGGCTTATATCCTTCAACAAACTCCTCATAATCCATAGACTGATGAAAAGTTGTAAAAAATATCTGATTCTTTTTTATAAGTTCTTTATATCTTTCCATAACTTTTTTTCTATCATCTGATATGTTTTCGTCAATTAAATTAACAGCAATTTCGGCGGTAGAATAAGTTTTTCCAGTACCCGGAGCCCCTTGAAGTATGATTTGTTTTTTTTGTTTTAGTATATCAATAATTTCTTCTTTTTCCATTTTTTTTATTTCCTTATAATAAGCTTCATTACATTTTTCTTGTATGTCTCTTTTATTAATTACAGCAGTTCTCCTATTTTTATAGATTATAGGTTTTTTTAGCTCAATCCACTTATTAACCTTAATTATATCAATTTCATCTTCTAAGGATACACCATAATGAGCAGCTTTTGCCTCATCTATAAAATCCTTCCAAAACCAATATTCTTCTACAGCTGATACAACTTCTGCTATAGCAAAAATTTTATGACCTTTTTTAGAGGCTATTAAATCACCTTTTTTCAAATTTCTAAACTTATTTATTCTTTTATTATAGCTTCCTAATATTGCAGCATTATGCTTTTTAAAATCTTCAAAATATGAGGGCTTTCCATCACCCCAACTAACCCCACATGCAAAAACTTTTTTCAATTTCATTAAACTACTCTTTGAATAAAAAATTAATTTCTACTAAAAACTTTATTACACTTTTTTACTGTTTCTTCATGTTTTATAATTCCTGAACCTATATTTTGATAAATGATAGGTTCTTCTAGTTCAATCCATCTATTAACTTCAATTATATCAATTTCATCTTCTAAAGACACACCGTAATAATTAGCTTTTGTATCATTTATTAAATCTTTCCAAGTACAATAATTTTCTGAAAGTGAAGTAACTTCTCCAATAGCTATTATTTTAAAACCATCTTTTGCTGCTATCAAATCACCAACTTTTAAATCTCTAAAATATTCTATTCTTCTATTGTAACTTCCTAATATAGAAACATTATGTTTTTTAAACTCTTCAAAATATGAAGGCTTTCCATCACCCCAACTGACTCCACATGCAAAAACTTTTTTCAATTCCATATTATACTCCTATAATTTATGCATATTTTAGAGAATATAACATAGTGTATGTAAATGTCAACAATATATAATTAACATTTTTTGAAAAAACTGTACTATTAAACTTTCTTTTATTTAACAATTATTGTAATACTATATAAATATATAATTATATGTTTATTTACAATAACATTTTATACAAAACTTTATTTGTATGAAAATTTGATATTTTTAATATAATATTAGTCTTGATTTTCAGAATATAATTTTATATAATATTATTATAGAAAAAATAAAATATATTAAGGAATGTTTTATGTCAAAAGGCTATTTAGCTTTAGTGCTTCATGCTCATCTCCCTTATGTTAGACACCCAGAACATGAGAACTTTTTAGAGGAAGAATGGTTATACGAGGCTATTACAGAAACATATATACCTCTTCTTGACGCTTATGATAGAATGGTTAATGATGGAATAAATTTCAAGATCACTATGAGCGTAACTCCTCCTCTTATGAATATGCTTGCAAACGAGCTTCTTCAAAATAGATACGTTAATTATATAGAAAAATTGATAAGATTGGCAGAAATGGAAGTAGAGAGAACTTCATTAGACCCTAATTTTCATCATACTGCTGAGTTTTATAGAGATAAGTTTATAAAGATAAGAGATATATTTGTTTATAAGTATAATAAAAACTTGCTTAATGGTTTTAGGTATTTCTTGGAGAGAGGAAATTTAGAGATAATCACTTGCGGAGCTACGCATGGATTTTTCCCATTTATGCAGGAATATCCTAAGGCAATAGAAGCACAGTTAAAAATGGCTGTAAAAACTCATGAGAAGCATTTAGGAAGAAAACCTACAGGCATATGGCTTGGAGAATGCGGATTTTTCCCAGGCTTAGAAAAACATCTTGCAAACAACGGAATTAAATATTTCTTTGTTGATACGCATGGTATAATGTATGCTGATAGAGTGCCAAAATATGGAGTTTATGCTCCTCTATATTGTTCTAGAGAGAGCAGAGTTGCAGCTTTCGGACGTGATATTGAGAGTTCAAGAAGTGTTTGGAGTGCTGAAGTAGGATATCCAGGTGATCCAAGATACAGAGAGTTTTATAGAGACATTGGATATGATTTGCCTTTTGAATATATAAAAGAGTTTATACAGAGCAATGGTCTTAGAAAAAATACAGGTATAAAATATTATAGAATTACTGGTAAAGATTGTGCTAAAGAGCCTTATAATCCAGAATGGGCTATGGAGGCTGCAGGTGAGCATTCTGGTAATTTTATGTTTAACAGAGAAAAGCAAATAGAGTATTTAGCTTCAGTGATGGACGACAGACCTCCTATAGTGGTATCGCCTTATGATGCTGAATTATTCGGACACTGGTGGTATGAAGGACCTATGTTTATAGAGTTTTTAATGAGAAAGATTCATCATGACCAAAACACTATAGAAACAATCACACCAAAAGAATATTTGGAAAGACACCCAGTAAACCAAATATCTATGCCTTCAATGTCTAGTTGGGGAGCTAATGGTTATGGTGAAGTTTGGCTTAACGGCACTAATGGCTGGATTTACAGACATTTACACAAGGCTGCAGAACGCATGATAGAACTTGCTCATGATTATTATAATGAAACAGGTCTTTATGAGAGAGCATTGAATCAGGCTGCACGTGAATTGTTGTTGGCACAAAGTAGCGACTGGGCTTTCATTATGCATACAGGTACTATGGTTGATTATGCTGTTAATACTACAAAATTATATATAAAGAGATTTACCGACCTTTATTATGCTATAAAAAACAGAGATTTAAATGAAGAGTGGCTCAGTAAATTAGAATGGCGTGATGATATATTCCCAGAGATGGATTTTAGAATATACAGTTAATAAAATTAGCTAGAGAAATAGTAAAAGGGAGTGTTAATAAACATTCCCTTTTTTATGATATTCAATTATGCATTATATAAAAGTTAATAATAATATTGATAAATATTCCTAATATATTAGTTATAATACTTGCACTTTCGCGAAGCGTGCCCGAAGGGCGAAAACTTTGACGAAGTCCGAACAGCGACCGAAGGAAGTGCCTGCGACTGAAAGGAGTCCTTCAGGGCGACTGAAAGGAGTGCCTTTAGGTATTGGTACGAAGGCGGGAAAAAGTTGATAATATATTTATAAAAACACAAAAATAAATTTGCATTTTTTTTTATGTTATGCTATAATGCTTAGCAACTAGCTCGGATGATGGAATTGGTAGACATAGCAGATTTAAAATCTGCTGGTCCTTGCGACCGTGCCGGTTCGATTCCGGCTCCGAGCAAAATACCAAATAACTCGAGAAACTCATTAATAATTTTTATGGTAAATAATCAAGATAAACTTTCTAAAAAAAATATCATTATACTCATTATTGGGCTTATAATTTTTGCTTTTAGTTTTCTTTTAATAGCATTAGTAGGCAAAAATCCTGAAGGTATATTAGGTTTCCTTGCTCCTTTTACTATGCTTATAGGAATCATCACAATAGTAACAGGTTTTCTATACAAAGCTAATTCCTAAAAAAATCATATAGATTTATTATACATTCTAATATATAATAATTGAAATATTAAAAATGGAAGTACTTAATGCTGTTTGTTAATCCGCAATTTTTATTATTATTATTGATTGTACCTATTATCACTTTTATATATATAAAAACTAGAAAAAATCATCTCTATTCTGTAAAGCACCCGCGTGTAAGTATGGCTCATACTTTAAAATCAAAATATTATGCCAAAGATATACCATTTATACTTTTAATGATAGGATTAACTTTTTCAATAATAGGCTTAGCTCGTCCTGCTACGGTAGACAGCAGTGCTAATATTAACGGAGAAGGTATATATATATCTATGGTAGTTGATATATCTCCTTCTATGATGGCTGAGGATATGCTTCCTACAAGGCTTGAGGCTTCAAAAAAGACTATGGCTGATTTTATAAAAAAAAGAAATTTCGATAAAATAAGTTTAGTTGCTTTTGCATTAAGGGCTTCTGTGCTTTCGCCTTCTACTTTTGATTATACTTCATTAGAAAAAGAAATCGGCAATATAAAAATTGATGAAGAGGGCTCTACTTCTATTGGGCTTGGTATTGCTACTGCGGTTGATATGCTTAGGAGCGTGAAAGATGATGCTGAAAAAGTGATAATACTTCTTACAGACGGAGAAAACAATTCTGGCGAAATAGACCCTAAACTTGCTTCAGAGATAGCTTCCAATTTTAATATTAAAATTTATACAATAGGTATTGGTGATGCCGCTGGAAGTCATGCTTGGGTAACATATACAGACCCTAATTATGGCAAAAGAAGAATTAGAGCAGATTTTACACTTAATGAAAAAGCATTAATTGAAATAGCAAGCATAACAGGCGGAAAATATTTCAATGCCAAAACAAGTTCTGCATTAGATAATGTTTATAATACAATAGACAGATTAGAAAAAAAGCCAATTACAGACGATAACCTTATTCAGTACAATGAATTATATAAGCCTTTTATTATAATAGCTTTAATATGTATTGCATTAAGTATTATATTATCTTCTACAAGATTTTTGATTGTACCATAATGGATAGATTTTTAAAATTTTGTATATTATTAGTTTTGATATTTTGTGTTAATTTTAATAAAAAATTGCCTGTAGAAAATTTATGCTTATTTAGAGCAACTACTGGTTTTCCATGTCCAAGCTGCGGCATGACAAGAGCTTATATACATGCACTTAATTTAGATTTTAAAAATGCATTAAAATATCACCCTCTATTTCCTCTGCCTACATTTTTATTTGTTATAATAGCTTTTAGAAAAAAAGTAAAAATATTTGATAGTATATATAATAACAATTTTTTAATAACTTGTTTAATAATTATTTTTATAGGTGTGTATATTTTTAGGTTTATGAATGATTTTCCATATAGAGAGCCTTTTACATTTAACTATGATAGTCATTTTTACACTATATTGGAATTTTTGAATTTAGTAAAAAAATAATTTTTTAGTTTTTTGTTTGTGGTGGCTTTGCCCCATGCGAAGCGTGCCTGTTGGTACACGCCCCTACTTCTTTTACCGACGCTCTGCGTGCCTGCGG
>NZ_SRZM01000137.1 GCF_019402445.1 Brachyspira pilosicoli | reverse complement strand
ACGTTTTATACAAATACTGCAAAAATTGTAAAAAAAACTTAAAAAAGCTTTTATATATACGCATTTTCATAAAAAAACGCTTGTATTTTTATAATTTTATATTATTATTTGTATATAAGCAAAAATGATTAAAAACGCTTATAAAGATTCTTTTTATAAGGAGATAAAAATGGAAAATAACAATAAATATGATATAGTAATTATAGGTTCTGGTTTAGGAGGATTGACATCAGGTGCCTATTTAGCAAAACAAGGAAAAAAAGTATTAGTTTTAGAGAGTCATAATATAGTAGGCGGTTGTGCTACAGTATATAAAAGAAAAAATGTTAAGTTTGAAGTTGGGCTTCATGAGATGGATATGGCTAAGAAAAACAGAGATATGAAGCATGTAATATTCAAAAAACTAGGTCTTTATGACAGAATTAATTTAGTAAAGCTTCCTCAAACTTGGAGAATAAAAACAGAAAATACTGATTTAGTGATACCAGAGGGTTATGAGAATGTTATAAATACTTTAGAAAAAGAGTTCCCAGAAGAAAAGCAAGGCATAAGAAAATATTTTGCTGGGCTTTCAAGAATGATGTATATGATAAGAAGAGTGCCTTATGATTTGAAGTTTTTTGATTTCTTCTTTTACCCTATAACAACATTCCCTATGAACTTATATCATTTATTTACGCAAAAGAAATTAGGTAATGTGTTGGATTCTATGATAAAAAGTGATAAATTAAAAAGAATATTAAACATTAATATTACTTATTATCATGATAACCCTTATGAGTTTAGCTGGTATTATCATGCTTGTGCTCAGGGAGCTTATTATAATTCTGCTTATTTTATTAAAGGCGGAAGTCAGAACTTATCAAATGCTTTAGCTGATATAATAAGAGAGAATGGTGGAGAGGTAAGAGTTTCTTCTGAGGTAAAAAAGATAAATGTAAAAGGCAATATAGCTGAGGGAGTAACTTATTTTGATAAGAGAGCAAAAGAGGAAGTAACAGTTTATGGTGATTATATAATAGCAAATGCTGCTCCTAAAGTGGTTTATGATGAATTACTTCCAAAAGGATATGAGGATAAGAGAATAAACAAACTTAAAAACTCTGTATCATTATACACAGTTTACATAATATTTAAGAAAAAGTTCTCAGAGCTATACCCTAATAATGCATACTCTACATTTATAAGTACAGAGAAAACATTGAACACTACATTTAAAGAGGATGCTAAAGGACAAAAAGATATACCAGTAGCCGACAGAAACTTTGTATTTGTAGACTATTCAGTAGTAGATAGCGGACTTGTGGAAGAAGGAGATGAGCGTTCATTTGCTGTACTAACAGGACCTTCATTCTTAGATGAGTGGAAAGATTTAAGCGATGAGGAATATAAAGCTAAAAAGAAAGAGTTGGCAGAAAAATTGATAGAGAGAGCAGAGAAACATTACCCTGGATTTAGAGAAAATATTGAATATTATGAAGTGGCAACACCAAAAACAATAAAGAGATATATCAAAACTCCAGACGGTACAGCTTATGGTTTTGCTCAAGATGGATATTTGAAAAAAAGCCGCAGTGTGAGAGTATCACCTACAGTTAAAAATCTTCATTTTGCTAGTGCTTGGGGATTTCCTGGCGGCGGATTTACAGGTGCTTTATTAAGCGGATATTTGGCAGCAAGAAATATATTGTTCCCTATAAAGGCTTATGTGGCTTTAAGATTATTACTTTGTACAGCATTCGGCACAGCACTTGGAACAATACATCATTGGCTTCCTGCGATAATTAATCTTTTTAAGTAATATAAATCTCAAATAAATATCTTGTTGGTATTAAAATAATACCAGCAAGATAATAAAAAAAATAAAAAAAGGAGAAAAAATGAAAATAATAAAAGTATTAACTTTTACTATGTTATTTAATATAATCGCTTTGGCACAGAATTCTAATGATATAGTTGGTTTATGGTATAGTCATGCTGATGCAAAAAACAGAATTGCCGTTATAGAGATATTCAAAGAAAACAATAAATATTATGCTTATTCATTTGCTTATACTAATTCTAATGATGTTGTGTATGATGTTAATAATCCAAAGAAAGAATTAAAAAACTTACCATTAAAAGGATTAGTATATTTGTATGATTTAGAGTTTAAAAATGGCGAATGGAAAAATGGTAAAATATACAATCCAGAGCAAGGAAAAGTGTATAATGCAAAAATAGAATTATCTAATAATAAACAAGAGATAAAATTAAAAGCTAGTATAGATGGTGCGGGTCTTTTTGGAAAAACTCTTACTTGGAAAAAAGTACCTGCTAATGAAGTTTCTAAATATACGCCATTAAATAAAAATGAGTTAAGAAGGTTAAACTAAGTATTATGAGAAAATATATTTTTATAGGTGATAAGGAGGATTTTATGAAAAAAGTATTAATCATTATGCTTAGTTTAATTATAAGTTTGCCGTTAATAGCACAAGACAATGCAAAGCCTCAAAGAGATTTAACAGATACTTCTGATGAGGGCTGGTATTTTTCCAATCACTTTTTAGGAAGATGGAATCACTTTGGGGCATTGTATCAAGGTCAAGTGTTTTATAAAAAAGCTTTATTTAGAGAAAGAAACAATTTCTTCTTTGCTGATTCTTACCTAATCGCTGGCATGGAACAAGAGTTCAGCAGCTTTTCAAGAACATCAGCTTATGTTGAGTTTCAGCCTCTAATAGCATTAAAGTTCTTATTTAAGTTTACGTATGAGGCAGGTTTAGCAGAAGCAGGAAAACCTACTTTGGTAGATAGCAACACAAAAGAGTTTAATCATGCACTTCCGCCTTTTACAGGTCTTAATCCAATGACTAAAAAACCTCAGTATGTAGGCGGAAATACAATATATTTTCAAATGGCTCCTACACTTACAATGGGAGGACCAGCAGGACCTGGTTTAATAGCTTTAATATACACACCATATATAAGCTATATAAGAGCATTTGGAGTTGATAAAGATAGTTTTGTATACTTGCCTAGAGAGGCTATAGTTGTAAAGGCTGAAGATTGGTACTTTAATCATGATATTAAATTAGGCTATAGTATGAGAGAGTGGGGTATGTCTTTTGCTATCAATAGCACAATAGAGCATATGATTTCAAGTAAAGATTTATTTAGAGTTGGACTCTTTGCTGCTTATAGTTATAAGAAGCCTATAGAAAAAGTTCCTAGTCTTACTCCTTTTGCTAATGTAAAGTTAGGTACTTGGCTTGTAGAAAAACATATACAATATAAGTTTGCCATTCAAATGGATATAGGTCTTGAATGGAAGTTCTTATAATAATAATAATTTAGACAACACGAAGAATATATAAAAATACATTTTTGGGCTTGTAAAAAAAGAGAGATTTTTTGCAGGCCTATCTTAATTTTATTATAATATCTACTCTTCTATTTTTTTGTCTTCCATCGGGATTATCATTTGAAGCTATAGGCTCTTTATCGCCGAAACCTCTATAAGATAATTTATCATGCTCAAGTTTTGGAAGTATATAATCTGCTACAGTTTTTGCTCTTTTTTCTGATAGTGTTTGATTATAATTCGCTTCTCCTGTATTGTCAGTGTGTCCTTCAACTATAATTTCTCTGTCTGGATAAGTTTCTTTGATTGCATTTATAATACTATCAACAGTGTCTTTAGCATCTTCTTTGAGTGTATAAGAATCTGTATCAAATAAAATCTCTCCAAGTCTAATTACTAAACCTTCAGGAACAGTATCTACTACAACATCATCATTAAGATTATCTTCTAATTTTTTTCTGTTCATTTCATTTTCTTCTTCTGTAATAGTATTATAAATTTTATAAGTGCTTATAATATTCATCTTGTATTGCAAGCTAAGATAAGATAAGTTTTTTCCATATCCAAATAATATTTGATATCTCTCAGTTTGTGATACTGGTATATTTTTATTCATATCCCATAAAAAAGTTCCATAATTAAAACCATATATTCTCTCAGGATAACCATTTCTAGAAAGCCCTGCCTGAAGCAAATCTTTATCAGTCATAATATGATATTGTATAACAGCGAGAGGGTCATTATTTTCATTTGTTTCAATGTTTGCAAATAAATAATCAGCAGATAATGCCATAGCAAGATTAGGAGCATTGTTAACTTTTACTATCTCCATAGCTTCACTATTCCAAGAATGCGTGAGAGATATTTCTTTATCTGGAAAAGTAGGAATATGCCTTACATTCGGCATAAAATAATTATAAGGCACTTCAAATTTACCGTTTGTATGTATTATAAAATCGCTTGAATATTCTTCTTCCAAATGAAAAACACTGTTTCCGTCATAGAGCCTAAAAATTTTAAATACACCGCTAACTCTATATCCGCCTTTAGGAGCTATTGCTATAACTGTTAAATCTACAATGTTTCTTTCTTTATAAGTTTTTTTTAATAATCCGTTTTCGTAATATTCTACATCGGCAGTTTTTACAGATTCAATTCTCTCTCCAACTTTTAGATTCCAAAAGAACTTATGAGATATTGTTTGAGTATAAGAAATATTAAAAATAAATATTGTTAAAATTAATATAAATTTTATTTTACTCATATTAACCTTTATTTTTCATTCTCTTTTTCTCTTCTTTCATCTTCTGTTTTTTAGCTCTCTGTTCTAATTTTAATTTTAATTTATCCAAAGCCTTAGATTCTTTCTTAATATCTTCTTCAGTTTTTTCTGTCTTAAATGAAATAACAGATTTATATAATTGTAAGAATATATATTGTAACTCTTTAATTCTCTTATCCATAGTTTCCATACTAGCACTGCTCGCATTAGACAATTCACTTACATTTTCTATAGAGCTAACAAGCCTTTTAATATCATTTTCAGTAGCATTAACAACATTAACTACATCTTCAGCTAATTTATCAACGCTTGTTATATTTTGTCCAACAGTAGAACTCATCTGCATCTGTTTTATAGATAATTCCTGAATATATTCAGTAATGCTATTTAAGTTTGAAATATTAGATAATATATCTCTTCTTCCAATATCAAGCTCATCATTAGCATTAGATATATTAGCAATTAAGTCAGCAATAGTATTAGAACCCTCAAGAATCTTCTCCATAGATTCAGAACTCTTAAATGCTAAAGATACAGTATGGTCAATAGCCTGTGTTGTTTCTTCAATAATGTCATCAATTATCTTAGAGTTTTCATCGGTATCTTCAGCCAATTTTCTAATTTTATCAGCAACAACTGTAAAACCTCTACCATGTTCGCCAGCATGAGCAGCCTCAATAGCAGCGTTCATTGCAAGTAGGTTAGTTTGTTCTGCTATGTTATGAATAACCTGTGTGATGTTTGTAATCTGTTTTGAATATTCCTTAATACTTTGAATAGATTCTGTAACAGATTCTCCTATATTACTTCCATCTTGTGCTTCTGTATATAATACTTTAGCATAAGTGTTGGCTTTATTTGCTCCTTGGCTCACTGTAACAATGTTTGCTATCATTTGCTGAACTGAGGTACTTGTTTTTGATATTGCTTCAGATTGTGATTTTATTTTTTCTGTTATGTCATTAATATTATCTAATAATAATTGTATAGTTTCATTAACAGAATTAAACTTAGTTCTTTGCATAAAACTCACTCTTGCAGCATTAGAAGAAGATTCTGATATTTTTGAGGAGTTTTCAAATTCTCTTTCGAACTCTTTATATATTGTGTTAAAATCACTAATACTCATACTAATAGAAGCTCTCATGTTTTGTATGTTTCCAGTCATGGTATAAGCATTGTTTTTAATTGTTACAATGATGTTTTGCATTTTATCTAAAAACTTATTGAATGAATATACCAATTCTCCTGTTTCATTATTATTAACTATAGGAAGTCTGATTGTCAAATCACCTGAACCTTCACTGAGTGATTCGGATACGTTTTTAGCAGCTACTAATGTTCTTCTTAAGTTGTATATCAATAATATTATAGATATTGAGAATATTAGCAGTCCTACATATATAAATAAATTTGCTATGGATAATACTTCCCTAAAAGCAATATCTGTTTGATATGCAGGCTGATAACTCCAACTATTTATTACATATATATCATTAAATAATTGGTATTTTACAAATAATAAATTTAATGCTTCATTATAAAATATTTTTGCATTTACAACACTATTTATACTACTATTATTTTGTTCATCTCTAATTTGAAGTGAGCTAGTAACGTTTCCTAATATGTTTTGCATATTTTGAAGCTCATTAGGATTATTAAAAGCATTAATATTATATTCTTTATCTGTAATGAATATATTTAAATTATCTTTATAAAGGTTATTATTTAACAAATCTTCATATACTGAAGTTTTTACCTCTAATAAAATAAAACCTATATTGTTATTATTATAAATAATAGGGTTATAAACATAAAAGGTATCATTATATTTTATAATATTTATATAATAATTAGTTTCACTAGTTAATAGATTAAGTTTATTTCTTTGTATGTTAGGAGTATAATTAGTATACACTCTAGTCATACTATTATCTTTATATCCAAAATCTACATATAAGTTTCTTGCAGTAGTATCATCTATATTCATTCCCATATTATTTAGACTTGAGAAATATATAGCAAATGATATTATATCAGGGTCATTTACATATTGTTTTTTTATATAATCATTGATTATGTTTATATTGTCATTAAAGTCATTATTATTTCTAGGGTAATTATTTATGTAGTATGATAATGCAGTAGTAATATTAATATATTTATCTATTCTTCTTGAGAACTCATTTACAAAATCGTTAGCATACTCTCTTTTTAATGATGCATTAGAAGCAGAATAGTGATAAGACTCAGCCCTATAATGCATACCATTAACTAATGTAATTATGAATATAACTACAGATATTAATATAGGTACCAAACTATAACCCATAGGTAAATAATATTCTTTAGAGCCTGTTTTTCTATATAAAGGTCCAACTAAGAAGTTAAAAGAAATAGAAGCAAGCCCCATAGAGAAAGTTATAAGGAATATTACCATTATGAGCCTTATATTAAGTATCTCAAATAATGTTATACTTCCTTCTATCAAGTAAGTAGTATATGATACTATAGCAACTAGTACAACAGCGAACCCTGTTTTTATAACATATAGCCTTCCAAGCATAACAGAACTTTTTCTCTCTGCCTTTATACAATCAAGGAACAAACTTATAGAAGTTGCTAATGCTATTAATACAATAAATAAATATATATATCCTCTTAAAGAACTTCCCAACTGATATATAGTTCTTAATAGTATAGAGTATAATTCAACTGATATAACAGCAACTATTAAGAAATGTATTGGTATATAGAACTTTAATTTATTTTTTCTAGAAATTTCTTTTTTATTTAATAGCATATAAACAACCTAAAGTATTATTATTGTTATAATTATCGGTAAGGGTGTATTAATATTTAAGCATTTATAGTTTTAGCTTTAGCAATAGCTTCTTCTATAGAACCAACCAATCTAAATGCCTGATCTGGTAAATCATCATAATCACCATTACAAATTCCTTTAAAACTTCTAATAGTGTCTTCTAATTTAACATATCTTCCTTGAAGTCCTGTAAATTGTTCGGCTACAAAGAAAGGTTGACTTAAGAATTGTTCTATTTTCCTAGCACGTGATACTATTAATTTATCATCTTCAGAAAGCTCATCAGCACCCAATATAGCAATAATATCCTGTAAATCTCTATATCTTTGTAGTATATGCTGAACTTTTCTAGCTACTTCATAATGTTCTTTACCTAATACTATAGGGTCTAATATTCTGCTTGTTGAAGCTAGAGGGTCTACTGCAGGATAAATACCTTTTTCACTTACCTCCCTAGAGAGTACAGTTGTGGCATCAAGGTGAGTAAATGCTGTAGCAGGAGCAGGGTCTGTTAAGTCATCTGCAGGTACATATACTGCCTGTATTGAAGTAATAGAACCATGTTTAGTAGAAGTTATTCTCTCTTGCAAAGCACCCATTTCTGTAGCTAGGGTAGGCTGATAACCAACTGCTGAAGGCATACGTCCAAGTAATGCTGATACCTCACTTCCAGCCTGAGTAAATCTAAATATATTATCTATAAATAAAAGTACATCCAAATTAGCAGAATCTCTGAAATATTCAGCCATAGTAAGAGCAGTTAAAGCTACTCTAAGTCTTGCTCCAGGAGGCTCATTCATCTGACCATAAACAAGACAAGTTTTATTAATAACTCCAGACTCTTTCATCTCTGACCATAAATCGTTACCTTCTCTTGTTCTTTCCCCAACACCTGCAAATACAGAATATCCACCATGTTCGCTTGCAATATTATGTATAAGTTCCATTATAAGAACAGTCTTACCAACTCCAGCACCTCCGAAAAGCCCTGTTTTACCGCCTTTAATATATGGGGCAAGTAAGTCTATTACCTTAATACCTGTTTCAAATATTTCTAGTTTTGGCTCTAACGCATCAAACTTAGGCGGATTAGCATGTATTGAACGATATTCTTTAGCTTTTATAGGCTCACCTTTATCTACTGTTTGACCTAATACATTAAATATTCTTCCTATAGTTTCATTACCAACAGGAACCATTATATGATTGCCTGTATCTATTATATCATCACCTCTAGATATACCATCAGTAGATTCTAAAGCTATAGCCCTTACTCTTCCGCTTCCTAAATGTTGCTGAACTTCGCAGACTATATGTCTTTTTATACCTTCTACTTCTTTATCTATATAAAGAGCATTTAATATAGCAGGAAGATGTCCTTCTTCAAATTCGGCATCCAATGTTGAGCCTACTACTTGAATTACCTTTCCTTTTTTACCTTCTATCATAAATTTTTCCTTCAAACAAAAATATTAAAAAATATTGATATATATTTTATATCTATTGAAAACTTATTCAAGTACTTTTATCATTTCTTTATGAATTTTTTTATTGCTTGCTATATATTGTTTTTTGGAGAAAATATCATATTCTTTCATATTAATATTTGTAACTAAACCACCAGCCTGCTTCAAAATTACACTGCCCGCACATATATCCCAAGGTGATAAGCCATATTCAAAAAATCCATCAGCAATACCTTCTGCTACCATACATATATCTAATGCAGCAGAACCATCTCTTCTAACTGCTAAACTTCTTTTAACCATATTAGCAAAATCTATCATTCTATTATTTAGAAAATCATCATCAGTGCTAGTATTATAATAAAAACCTGTAATAATTAGAGAATCTATTAATTTGTTGTTATTACTTACACTAATTACTTTTTTATTTTTATATGCTTTTGATTTAATATGTGCTTTATATACTGTGTCTGTTATAGGGTTATAAACAACACCAAGTATAGGAATATTTTTATATGCTAAACCAATAGATACACAGTAAAATGGATAACCATGTATAAAATTAGTAGTGCCATCTATGGGGTCTACTATCCAATTAAAATCTTTATCATTATCTGTTTGTCCAGACTCTTCTCCATAAAAACCAAATTTTGGATATTTTTTAGTTAAATATTCTCTTATTGTTTTTTCATTTTTTACATCTATTTCTGTGAATAAATCTGTTTTTCCTTTATGTGATATCATTTTTGGAGAAGAAAAAAACTTAAGAGAATATTTTCCTGCTTTAATTGCAATATATTCAGCATCTTTTATACATTTATTTAAGCTAGATTTTGATATTTTATTTATCTTTGCTTCTATTTCTTTTTTTGCCCTTATCTCTTCTTTTTTTTCATCATTTAATTTTTTAAATATAGGCATAATTAGATACTCCTTAAAAAATTATATTATCTATTAGTCCTAGTCTCTCTAAATAATAATGCAGAAGGATTATCCTTTAATTTCTCACTAAATATTCTCATATTATCAATAATAGCAGCCACATTTGTTTGCATATTTGTATCTTTCATTATAATTCCAGCTGTACCTTTACCATTTTCTACATCATTAATTATGCTAGATAAATCTCTTGTTATAGAATTAATATGTATTAAACTTTCATTAAAATTTGAAATTACATCTGTAATAGTTTTTTCATTAGTACCTATAATTTCAGTTATACTCATAATCGTTTTAGACAAATTAGTTAATATTCCAGAAAACTGTTCAAAGTTTAAATCTTTACCAATATCTCCTATAGAACCTAATGTGCTTTCCAAGCTAAAAGGTTCTACACCTTGTACAACAGTTTCTGGTTCTATAGATTTAAGTCCAGAGGTTGTAATTGTTGGAGGAGTTGCCATAATATACTTTTCACCAAGACCTAATCCTACTGTCTGTATAGTAAATCTCGTGCCTTCTGGTAATATAACTTTTCTATCTGTGATAAATAGAGTTACTCTTATAGTTCCATCTGGATTAATACTAATATCTTCTATAAAACCAATATTAATACCACCGCCTCTATATGATACTTTACCATTTACAAGCAAGTCCCCAATAAATACATAATCTACATATATTCTATAACCGTTACCTTTTAATTTAAACTTACCGAATACAGTTATAGCACCAATTAGTAGTACTAAAGTAACTATAAAAAATATTCCTAATTTTACCTTGTTTTTCATAAATCTTCCTTATAAATTAATCTTTTGGTCTAATACTTTCTATATCTTCACCTTTTTTTGCTATACTACTCATAAAAAAGAATCTTAAATGCGGATTTTCTATTTCTTTTAAATGATCGGGGTCCCCACCTTCTATAATCTGCCCCTTGTGAAGCATAACAACTCTGTCTGCCATTCTAAATACACTAGTCATATCATGCGTAATAACTATGCTTGTAACATTAAGTATATTTTGCATTTTTACTATTAAATCATCTATTACTCTAGACATAACAGGGTCTAATCCAGTAGTAGGCTCATCGTATAACAATATTTCAGGGTCCATAGCAATAGCACGAGCAAGTCCAACACGTTTTTTCATTCCTCCAGATAATTCTGAAGGCATTTTTTTTTCTATATTTGGCATGCCAACCATATCTAACACTTCAGCTACTTTTACCTTTATCTTACTTTCTGGGATACCTTTTTTTATTCTTCTAAGCCCAAAACTTACATTCTCATAAACATTTAAAGAGTCAAATAAAGCAGCTCCCTGAAAAACCATAGCAAACTTTTTTCTAACTTCTGTAAGCTCATTATCTGATATCTGATTTATATCATTTCCGTCTATTATAATGCTTCCAGAATCAGGCTGCAATAAACCTATTAAGTGCTTTATAAGAACGCTTTTTCCGCATCCTGAGTTACCTATAACCGCTAATGTTTCGCCTCTATTAACTATGAGATTAACACCATTTAAAACCTTTTGACTGCCAAAACTTTTATATACATCTTTTAATTCTATTATATTCATAAAACGAAAATTTCCCTCAAATAGTAACCCTTAATAATTTTATTCCTTTTTCACTATATATACTATACTCTCCAAGATATGCAGGTAAAAGAACAGTTTTTCCAGCCTCTAATTCAATACTATTTTCATCGCTTGCTATCGTTCCATTTCCTTCCATTACCAATATTATTTCAAATGTTTTATTATTAGTTTTAGAAGTATATTTATCTTTAATGATATATTCTTCTGTTGTAAAGTATTCATTCGAAAATATATTATTGATTTCTATATTATCTTTTTTCAGTAAATTTTCTTTTTTTGATTTTAATTGAAATGCATCTATATCTTTAATGACATTAAAAGAATCTTCTATATGAAGCTCTCTTGAATTACCATTTTTATCTACTCTATTCCAATCATAAAGTCTATATGTAACATCACTCGGAGTTTGTATTTCTGCTATTAAACTGTTACCCATTATAGCATGTATACAGCCATTGGGTATATAAAAAGCATCTCCTCTTTTTATGTCAAAATAATTAAACATATCTTCTATGTTTTCTTTATTTTTTATAGCTTTTTTTAATTTATTTTTATCAATTCCTTTTTTTAACCCCACTAAAAGTTTAGCATTTTCATCTGCTTCCATAATATACCACATTTCATTTTTGCCATGTTTATTATGTTTTTTATTAGCGTATTCTTCGTCCGGATGAACTTGTATTGATAATTTATCTTTTGCATCTATAAATTTTATTAAGAGAGGAAAATCTTTATTGTTTTTGCAATTACTTCCTAAAAGTTTTTCTCCTAAATGTTCTATTATAAATGATATGTTTTTATCTTTAAACTCACCGTTTAATATAATATTTTTATCATCTTTTAAATCACATATTTCCCAGCTTTCGCCAATATTTTTATCTTTATCAAAAGGTTTAGAATAAGATTTAACTAATGTGTTGCCGCCCCAGATGGACTCTTTACCAATTTCTTTAAATTCAAATATATACATAGTTACATTATATAAAATAAAAAAAATAATTCAATACAATAAAATTTAATTATTTCAATAACGCACGATAAAGTAGCAATAAATTATTAATATGTTTTAATTATAGAATTTTTATTATAAATAATAGTTATTCAACCGTGCGTTGAGTAGTGTTTTTATTTAAATAAATCTTGGGTGGGGTGCTTTTTTAGTTCGTCAATAAAAAACAATAAAATTATAATTTTAAAATGATACAATAAAAAATAAAGGGTGGGGAATGTAATTAAAATAAAAAAGAGTACAGATTTTTTAAATCCATACCCTTTAATATTTTATAAATAATTGTATATTATTTTACAACTATGTTTACAAGCTTGCCTTTAACATAAACTACTTTAACAATGTTTTTTCCTTCTGTAAACTGTTTTACTTTTTCACTAGATAATGCCTGATTTTTTGCATCATCTTCACTTATATTAACATCAGCTTCTATTCTGTCTCTTATCTTGCCATTAACTTGGAATACTAATTCAAATGTGTCGTCTTTGCAATACTCTTCATTATGTTCAACCCATCTCTCTTCAATTATCATTTTACCAAAGTTTAATATCTGATAAATTTCTTCTGTAATATGAGGAGCTATTGGGTTAAGAAGAATTAAGTATCCTCTAATCACTTCTCTAAACATAGCATAATCATCATTGTTAGCTAATTTTATAGTAGACATATCGTTCAAAAGCTCCATTAATGAAGCAATTGCAGTGTTGAAGTGGAATCTGTCTTTAATGTCTATTGTAACTTTCTTAATAGTTTTATTGTATTTTCTAAATAATTTTTGTCCGTCTTTTGAAAGATTGTTGTAGTCGAATGATTTAGCATTTTTGAAAGCTTCTTCATCTTTGTATTTTAAGAATAAGTTCCAAATTCTGTTTAAGAATCTTGCAGAACCTTTAACACCTTCATCAGACCATTCTTTGTCTTTTTCTGGAGGAGCAACAAACATAACAAATATTCTAACAGCATCAGCACCGAAAAGCTCTATAATTTCAGCAGGATCAACTCCGTTAGCTTTTGATTTAGACATCTTTTCCATTTTTACTATAATGTCTTCTTTTTTAATACCGTCTTTTTCGTATTCTTTATTGTTCATCTGCTCTTGACTATAAAACTTTTTCAACGATTTAGCCTCATAACTATTTGCCAAAACCATACCCTGAGTAAGAAGTCTATTGAAAGGCTCATCTCCTTTTATAAGTCCTATATCTCTCATAAACTTGTACCAGAATCTTGAATACAAAAGGTGCATACAAGCATGCTCAATACCGCCGATGTATTGGTCAACGCCAAGCCAAGCATTAGCAGCTGCAGGGTCAAAAGGCATTTTATTATTATGGGCATCTGTATATCTAGCATAATACCAAGAACTGCATGTAAATGTATCCATAGTGTCAGTTTCTCTTTTAGCAGGAGCACCGCATTTTGGGCATGTTGTATTAACAAATGATGCAGATTTCTTAAGAGGGTTTTCTCCAACTGTAAACTCTATATCCATAGGAAGTGTTATAGGAAGTTCGCTTTCAGGTACAGGTACAACACCGCATTTCTCACAATGTACAAAAGGAAGAGGGTTACCCCAATATCTTTGTCTTGATATAAGCCAATCTCTAAGTTTATATTGTACTTGCTCTCTTCCGAAACCTTTTTCTGTGGCATACTCTATCGCTCTTTTTATAGCATCTCTTGAAGAAAGTCCGTTTAATATATCTGAATTAACAACTATTCCGTCTTCTACATAAGCTTCTGTCATAGTTTCTGCTTTTATAGAATTATCAGCATTTTGTATAACAACTTTTACAGGAATATTATATTTTTTAGCAAATTCAAAGTCCCTTTGGTCATGAGCAGGAACAGCCATTACAGCACCGCTACCATATTCAGCTAAAACGAAATTAGCAGCATACAAAGGAGCTTTCTCTCCATTAAATGGATTAACTACATATCTTCCTGTAAATACCCCTTCTTTTTCGTAGTCTGTTTTTTGGTCAATCTTAGCAGACTTTTTAATGAACTCCTCTACAGCATTTTTTTGTTCAGGGGTACACATATCTAAAAGCCCTTCATAATTCCAAGCTATAGCCATATAAGTAACACCGTAAATAGTGTCTGGACGAGTTGTAAATATAGGGAAGTCTTTGCCGTCATCTAAATTGAAATTAATATAAGCACCAACACTTCTTCCTATCCAGTTTTTTTGCATAGCTATAACGTTATCAGGCCAATAACCTTCTAATAGTTTTAAATCAGCGTCTAATTGCTCAGCATAATCAGTAACTTTTATATACCATTGTTCAAGTTTCTTTTTAGTAACTTCTCCATCACATCTCCAGCAAGTGCCTTCTGCAGTAACCTGTTCATTTGCTAATACTGTATTACAATGGTCGCACCAGTTAACATCTCCGCCTTTTCTATATAAAAGCCCTTTCTCATACATTTTTAATATAAACCACTGTCCCCATTTATAATAATCAGGCAAACAAGTAGTAACTTCTCTATCCCAATCATATGAATATCCAAGCAAGTTTAATTGGTCTTTCATATTAGCAATATTTTTTAAAGTCCATTCAGCAGGGTGGGTTTTGTTATCAATAGCGGCATTTTCTGCAGGCATACCGAAAGCATCCCAGCCCATTGGGTGTAAAATATCATAGCCCAACAGTTTATAGTATCTAGCTATAGAGTCAGCTATAGTGTAGTTTGAAACGTGTCCCATATGCATTTTTCCAGATGGATATGGAAACATCTCTAATACATAATATTTTTTGTCTGTAGGTTTAGAAACTGTTTTGAAAGATTGATTGTCTTTCCAGTACTTCTGCCATTTCTTTTCAATGGTGGTAAAATTATATTCCATAATATACACTCCGTAGTTTGATACTATTTATTAATAAAAAAATTATTATTTTTATGTGTATTTTGTAAAATTCCGCTTATTTTATTACTATATAAAGAATTAAAATAAGATTATAACAGCAAAATATATTTACTGAAAATTTTTACAACAAAAATTATATTGCAAAATGTTATATTTTTCAAGTATTTTTTGTATATTTGTATAGATTTATGTTAATTGTAAATGATAATATACTATATTTTACATAAAATTTACATTAGTCTATATATTATGTTTGATATGTGTTATATATCACCTATAAAAATATATTAATTGTAAATTTATTGTAAAATATTTGTAAAAATATATTGACAAAACTTTACCTTTGACTATAATTATAATTGTAAAGATAATTTACAATAGAACAGTGCGGAGGTTAATTTATGAATACTAAATTACAACTTTCTATAAAAATAACTCCTAGTAAATTGCCTGAAAATGCTAGAAGATTAATAGAATTTTACTTCCATAATACAAAAATAATATATATAGATAAAATTAATGATGAATATGAAGTAAAATTATCTAATGGAACTTATATTGATTTTGATAAAAATGGTAATTGGAATTATATAAGTAGTGATGATACTATAACAGACAGCATACTTCCAAAATCTATATCGAATAAAGTAAAAAATATTATAAAAAAATATAAAGATGCTCATATATATGAAATAAACAAAAGAATAAATTTTTATAGAATAAAATTAAGCAATTCTATAGATTTATGTATAAATTACAGAGGAGATTTATTAGCTTAAAGATGTTTTTTTATTGAGTATTAGGATGTATTGTTATATAATATGCTCAATATTAATAAAAAAGGTTGTTTTATGAAAAAGAAGATATTATTTATATTGATAATTGCAATTTCATTACTTTATTCCAAGAGTAATAATGAGAAAATAAATAGTTTAGCTATTACAAATGAAATAATAAAGCCTAGCGATGAATTATTAAGCTTATTAGAAAAAAATAAAAATAAAACAGGTGTTGCTGAAATAATAGAATTAATAAATGAAGGCGGTATAAATGCAAGCTCTAAAACTGAAATTAATATAGGTGATGTTGTACACTATGCTAATTCTACTCCTTTAATGATAGCTTCATCATATAATCATTACAATATAGCAAAAGCTTTGATTGATAATGGGGCTTTAGTTAATTTAAGAGCAGGCGATGGATTTAATGCTTTAATGGAAGCTGTGAGAACTGGCAATATAGAAATAGCAAAACTATTAATAGAACATAACTCTGATATAAATATAAAAAATAAAGACGGAAAAAATATGATTATGATTGCATGCGAAAAGGGTAATGAAGAAATGTTTAATATATTAATAGAAAACAATGCAGATATAAATGAAAAATCATCTTGGGGAGCATCTGCACTTATTTATGCTTCTGAAAATGGAAATCTTAATATAATGCAATATTTAATAGATAATGGAATAGATGTTAATGGAAAAGCTGATGATAATGGGGACACTCCATTACTTTGGGCTGTTACAGGACAAAATCCTTATGAAGCTTCAAAACTTTTAATAGAAAATGGTGCCGATGTTAATGCTACAAATAATAGTGGAGTTGCTCCTGCTACTATACTTGCGGCGTCTATTCCAAAAGTAGTAAAGCTTTTAAAAGATAATGGGGCTGATTTGGATACTAAATTTTTAGATTATTATCCTCCTATAGCGATTGCTGCAGGTGCGGGTAATTTAGAAATAGTTAAGGCATTGGTTGAAAATGGGGCTGATGTAAACTATTATCCTAATGATATAAACTATACTGCGATATTTCATGCTATAGACCAACATAATTATGAAGTTGCTGAATATTTATTTAAAAACGGAGTGGATTTAAATATAAAAATGAAACCTGATAATGACTATGGCAGAAGTATAAAAGAAAGCTACAATGTTTTAGAATATGCTGAGGCTATTCAGGATAAAAAAATGATTGATTTAGTAAAAAAATATTATAAGAAAAAATAAATAGTTTTAAATTTTATTTTCTACTAAATACAATCAATAAAATCTAAAATAAAATCTAAGTTGACAAAATATACCGCTACAATGTATAATCAAAAAATATAATACATGATAAAAAAGAGGTTTATGATGAAAGTATTATGGATTATTATAATTAGTTCGTACATTGCTTATGGTCAGGTAAGTGAAGATTTTAAGAATTTAGCGGCAACAAATAAAGAATCAGCATTATACAAATCAGTAGTATTAGAAAATATTGATGAGTTTAAATACATAATTGAAAACAATAAAGAATATATAATTTATTCTATAACGAACAGTGAAACATGGTATAACTATATACCTAATTTAAGCACTAATAATTTCTCTAATTTCGTAAAGGTTTTATTAGATAATGGAATGGATATTAACGAGAAAAATGAAGAGGGAAAAAGCCTTATACTTGATGTAAGTAAGTGCTACAATTCACTTCATAGACCTAAATTCGGTACAAGTGAAATTATAGGAGTTCCAGATAGTAAATATAAAATTGAAACACTTATAAATCTTGGAGCAAATATTAATATACAAGATAATGACGGAAATGGTATAATTCATTATATACTTTCTAGAGATAATATAGGAACAGAAGAATATGATATTATTGAAATGCTCATAAAAAACTCAGTCAATATTAATTTACAAAATAATGATGGAGATACTGCACTTCATAAAATTTTATATAAAAAAAATAATGACTATAGAGATATTGATATGGAAAAAAAAGTTGCCTCTCTTTTGATAGAAAATAATGCAGATAAAAATATAAAAAATAATAATGGGCAAAAAGCGTATCCCGGAGCATTTATATATAATATAAAATTAACTTTTAATGGAATATTTAGTACTTTATTTAATATTTTTAAGATTGTACTTCTAATTGTAATTGGTATACCTGCATTAATATTACATTTTATAGTTTTTAATATTTCAGAATTTTTCAGATAATTGACTTTTATATAAGTTATCGAAGTATATTTATAATATATAGAACAAAGTTTATATAATATAATTTTATAAAATAAAATTAAAAATTATTATTTTTTTTATCTTTTTGCTTAGCAATATCTTTA
>NZ_SRZM01000136.1 GCF_019402445.1 Brachyspira pilosicoli | reverse complement strand
TACATTTACCGTGCGGGAAAGTAGATTATCAGCTTAATTAAATCTTGGGCGGGTGTGCTTTTTTTAATTAGGCAATAAAGAATATTAAAACAATATTTTTTATATAAACACAAAACCTAATAGGGCGGGATTTAAAAAAAATTAATAAAAAAGAACTTAAACATTTTTATATTGATTTTTTTTATTATAACTATATAATGCTTTAATAAGGTAGGGCTTATATTTAATTTCTTAACAAATATAAGATTTCCGATAAACTTCGACAATATCATTTAAAAAAACAAAATACGAAGACTGGCAGCCTATCCAGTAATATAATTTTTTCAATAAAAGGAGACTCATATTTTATGAAAGTTATGGGAATAGTTGCTGGAAGACATAATGGAAACAGCGAAATTTTAGTAAAACAAGCTTTAACAGCTGTAAAAGATGCAGGAGGAGAGGCTATACTTATTAATTTATTTGATTATGATATAAAACCTTGCTCAGGTTGCGAATCATGTACAATAGGCATGGAGAAAGCATTCAAAGAAAAAAAAGAATATAAAGGCTGCATCTACAAAGAAAAAGATGATATGGACAAAATAGTTAATGTTATGAATGAATGCGAAGGTATAATAGTTGGATGCCCTACTTATGATTTGCTTCCTTCTTCATTATATTTATCATTTGCTCAGAGATTTTTGGCTTATGAATTATCATTTAGAATAAAGATAGGACAGGTAAAAAAAGACCCTCACACAGTAGCAGGACTTATTGGAGTGGGAGGCTCTAAACATGATTGGCAGACTATGAGTTTGGAGGGGCTTGCTGCTACAATGTTTACTCAATCTATCATAGTAGTTGATATGTATTTAGCTACAAGCGTTGGAAGACCAGGAAACGTTCTCATACATAAAGACTATTTGGAGAGAGCTTACCAAATGGGCAAAAACATAATTGAAGCAATTAATACACCTGTTGAAGAGAGAAAATGGCTAGGAGACCCTAATTTAGGTTTATGCCCAAGATGTCATTCTTCTTTAATATACCCAGGCGAAGAGCATTGGGACGGAGTTAAGTTTAATTTTGAATGTGCTGTTTGCGGTGTGGGAGGCGATTTAGTAAAAGGAGAAAATGGAAAGTATAAATTTGTGCTTGCTGAAAACGGACTTATAAGAGACAGAAACATTAACGAAGCAAGGGCAGTGCATTTACAAGAGATAATGGAGACAAGAGATAATTTTATGTCTAAAAAGAGCGAAATAGAAGAAGAATATAAAAGATTTAGAGAGATGAAATTTGAAACTATAAAATAGCCGTTAATAAAACCTTTTATATAATAAAAAAGCACTATTTATAATTATTAAATTAATTTTTAAATAGTGCTTTTATTTTTGAGTTTATATTAATTATATTTTGTCTTGTATGTTTTTGTTTTTATTCAACTTTTTCCCGTCGTCAAAGTTTTTGCCCTCCGGGCACGCTTTGCGAAAATGCAATTTTTTTTAACCTATACGAAGAATAAAACTTTTTTACAAAATATAACTATATAATATTATTCTTCCTTTAACTTAAAATATTCTATAGCCTTTATCAAATCCTCTGCCTCATTAAGAAGTGACTGCGAAGCTGAAGTTGCCTCTTCCACTAATGCCGCATTTTGCTGAACTGAAGTATCCATTTGTGTAATCGCAATATTAACCTGACTTATTCCCCTTCCCTGTTCTTGAGCAGCTATATTAATCTTTTCCATTATTGCTGAAGCATCGTCCATCTTTTGAGATATATCATCAAACATCTCTTTAGACTCTTTTACACTTCTAGTAGCTAAATTAATTTTATTAGTGCTGTCTGTAATCAAATCAGTAATATTTTTTACAGACTCCTGAGCATTCTGTGCTAAGTTTCTCACTTCACTAGCAACAACAGCAAATCCCCTTCCCTGCTCTCCTGCTCTAGCTGCCTCTACAGAAGCATTCAAAGCAAGTATATTAGTTTGAAAAGCAATATCCTCTATTAGTTTAGTAATATTTATAATCTTCTCGCTAGCCTCATAAACATCATTCATCTTCTCAACACTGTCTTCTACTATAGTACCTGCTTTCATAAGAGAATTTTTAGCATCAGCAACCATTTGTGTACTTCTAGCAACACCCTCGGCAGATTCTTTTATAGCACTAGCCATCTGATTCATAGATGAAGCAGTCTCTTCCAAACTAGCAGCCTGAGATTCTGTTCTATGCGATAAATCTGTGTTTCCTGATAATACCTGATTTGCAGCAGTTGATACCTGCTCTGCTGAGTTTCTTACAGTATGTACTACCTTATTAAAATTAAGCATAGCCTTGTCCCAGCCTCTTGCAATATCTCCCCATTCATCTTTTCTGTTTTCAAAGCCCTTAGGTATTTCTATAGTTAAATCTCCTGTAGACATTCCTACTATATCTTTTGCTAAAACTGTAATAATGCTAGAAACTGTTTTTCCTATAATGTAAGGAACTATTAAAAATGCTAAAACAACTATCACTATAGAAATAATTATCATTATAGTTCTTATTTCGTTTGAGTCTTTGAATATTATTCTATTTGGAGCGGTGATTTTCAATCCCCAATTTTTACCAGGTATAATATCAACAGGTGTAAACGAATAAGTATAATTCTCTTTTACTGTTTGGCTATAAGTTTGAAATATTACAACCTCATTTTTCATTACTTTATTAAACATATCAAATTTTTGATAATAAGGATATATCTCATCTAAAGTTTTACCTATAAAATAATCCTTATCGCTGTCATATAATATAAGTCCTTTATTATCAAAAAGTGTTGTAGTGGTGCCTTCAAAAAGTTTTATATTAGAAAGCAAACTATATAGAGATTCTACTGATACATCTATGGCAACAACACCTATTACTCTATTATCTGCCTTTATAGGTATAGACCAAATAAAATTCATAGATTTATTATTTGAAGAGGAAGTATAAATATCTGTTATATAATTTGATTTGCTGGCTACAGCAGATGTATAATAATCGCTTTGAAAAATAGTATTATCTAAATGTCCATCTATTAAGTTATCACCATCTCTTGTTACATAATAATTAAAACGTCCATTAGCTTGCATATATTTTTCTGATGTTAAATAATTATTATCATCGTTAAATATATTAGGCTCAAAAGCTATTAATAATTTATTTACTTCTTTTGGAAGAGTACCAAAAAAATTGTAAGCTGCTACCTCATAAAAATTTCTGTTTGATACACCATCTTTATAAAAACCTGCTACGGTATTAGCAAAACCTACTGTTATATCAGCCTCATCATTAATAATAGATTTTAAACTTTCAACTTCCATCGCCGCACTTTGTCTTAATATTTGATATACAAACTCTTTACTCGCATTTCTCACATAAACAATATTTACTACATTGGCAAACACGAGCATTATCACTAGGGGAATTAATATAGAAAAACTTATTTTTAATCGAAGACTTATTTTTTTCATAATATATAAACCTCTTCTTAATAATAAATAATATTAATAAATAATACTAATAAATAGTCTTTACAAATATTTTACTTTTTAAAAATATAAAAGCAAGTATAAATTATTATATTATTGAATTAATATTTAAAAAAAATACAAAAAAAGTACTTAAAAATGGAAAATATATGAATTTATGAAGTAATAAATATTTTTTTATTTATAACAGTATATACAACAAATGAAACAATAATACCCACAAATGCTCCAAAAATAACATCGCTAGCATAATGAACCATCAAATAAACCCTAGAAAAACTTATAATCGAAGCAAGAATTAAAGCTAAAAAGCTATATCTTTTATTAAAGTAAAGAAATATAGGCAAGTAAACAGCAAAAGAAACTGTAGCATGCGAAGATGGGCAGGAGAATGATGTTTCAATATGACTTCCTACAGCTGCCCAATAATCATAATAGTCTGTAATAGGACGCTCTCTTGCTATCAAAGGTTTTAATATAACAGCAGTAATAACAAATGCTATAAAACAACTAACAGCCATATTGATACCGCAGAGTCTAGTTTTTTTAAATATCAAAAAAGCTATTATTATAGCAATTAAAAATAAAGCATCGCCCATATTTGTAATTACTGAGAAAAAATAGTCCAAAAAATTAAAATTATTATGTAAACTGTGTGCAAACTCTATTGCAGAACTGTCCAATTTGTTTATTAAACTCATAAATCAAAATCCATATAAATATTATAAATAAATATAAAACAAAAAATACATAAAACATATTGTCAAATAA
>NZ_SRZM01000135.1 GCF_019402445.1 Brachyspira pilosicoli | reverse complement strand
TCATAAAAATGCAGTTCTTTTGGTTCTTTTGGCCACAAAAAGAACTAGGGGCGTGGGGGCAAAGCCACCACAAATAAAAATTTAAAATATATTTTAGTTTAAAACTTTTCAGTGTATATTGAAACAATAATTTTTTATAAACTTTTTTATTATTATTTTTCCAAAAGCACACTACAGGCATTTCCTACGCTCGAAAAAAAACTGGTAGGTTCCTAATCACTCACAACAGTTGGAAGATAGTCCCATAAAAGATTATAAATTACAAAAATACTTTTAATAAAATATAAAATTTTTGCTATATGATAAAATTTTAGGTATATACTAAAAATTAATATAATATCACAATAAAAACAGTTTTTACTTATTATATAAATTTATAAAGTGATTTTTTTGTTTTCTTCAACCGATTCTAAAACTATACAATTAGCACCAATGATAGAATTCTTCCCTATTACAGTGTCCCCTCCAAATATAGAAGCATTGGCATATATTGTAACATAATCACAAACTGTAGGATGTCTTTTTTTGCCTTCCAAAGCCCTACCATTAGTTAATGATAATGCTCCCAAAGTAACCCCCTGATATATTTTTACATGATGACCTATTACTGTTGTTTCTCCTATAACTATTCCTGTACCATGATCTATGAAAAAATAATCTCCTATATTTGCTCCAGGGTGAATGTCTATACCTGTTTTTGAATGTGCAAATTCAGATATAGTTCTCGCTATTAAATATTCTTTTTGATTATAAAATATATGTGCTATTCTATAATGAAAAATTGCTCTAAATCCAGGATATGTTAATACTATTTCATCATAAGATTTTGAAGCAGGGTCAGACTGATAAAAAAACTCTAAATCTTTTTCAAGACTTAATTTAATATCTTTAAGCTTTTCTATAAAATCCAATAATAGAGAATCATTGTTTACTATTTTTTTATAAAGTTCAATTATATTTTTTTCTACAATATCTTTATTAGGAGTCTCTCTAAAAAAATTAGGAAAAACATAGTCCCTTATTAGTTTTACAATTTCTTTTATATCATTTTGATTAGGAAGTTCATTAAAAGTTTTTAGTTTCATAAATATAATCCTTTAATTCCAAGAATATCTCTCTCCTGTATCAGGCAAAATACAAAGCATTTTTATTTTATTATTTAAATCTAACTGTCTTGATAAATCAATTGCAGCATAAACGCTAGCCCCTGAAGATATACCCACATATAAACCTTCAGTAAAACATATTTCTCTTGCAGTATTAATAGCATTATCATCTGATACATCTATTATTTTCTCTATTACATTCAAATCCAAAATTTTTGGTATAAAATTAGCCCCTATTCCCTGTATTTTATGGGCAGACGCATAGCCCTTTGTAAGAAGAGGTGATAATTCAGGTTCAACTCCAATTACTTTAGTATTTTTATTGTTGTCTTTAACATATCTTCCTATTCCTGTAATAGTTCCTCCAGTGCCAATTCCTGCAAATATATAATCAACATTAACCATATCTTTATATATTTCTGGTGCTGTTGTTAAATAATGTGCCATAACATTAGATTCATTAATAAACTGACCAGCTATTATAGAATCAGGTATTTCTTTGTTTAATTGATTTGCTCTTTCAACTGCTTTATCCATTCCTCCATCAACTAATTCTAACTTTGCTCCATAATCTCTTATAAGTTTTCTTCTCTCTTCAGACATTGAAGAAGGCATAACTATTATAACATTGAGAGATAAATAACTTCCAATAGCTGCCATAGCAATTCCTGTGTTTCCTGAAGTAGGCTCTATAATTGTAGAACCTTTTTTTATTTTACCGTCTTTAATTAAATCTAATAATATCTGTTTTACTGCTCTGTCTTTTATTGAAGCAGCAGGGTTATTTTTTTCTACTTTTCCATATAATTCTATGTTTTTATTTAAATTAAATTTAGTTTCAATATTACTTAATCTTATAATAGGAGTATTGCCTATTAAATCGAGTATGTTGTTAGCTATCATATAAGCCTCCCAAATAATAAATATTTATATTATTTTTTATTTGCACTTTTTGGTTCTTTGACGAAGTC
>NZ_SRZM01000134.1 GCF_019402445.1 Brachyspira pilosicoli | reverse complement strand
GTCCGCACCGCGAAGGCGGGAAAAAGAACAGGAGAAAAATTGAAAAAAGTTTTAAATTTTTTAGTATATTACAAAAATTAGAGTTTTATATTTATGGATAATAATAAACGAAATGATTTACTTAACGGATTAAACGAAAATCAAAGAGAAGGTGTGCTTCATATAGATAGCCCTCTTCTCCTATTGGCTGGTGCTGGAAGCGGTAAAACTTTAGTTATTACCAAAAAAATAGCTTACCTTATAACAGAAAAAAATATAAAACCAGAAAATATAATGGCTGTAACTTTTACAAATAAGGCAGCCAATGAAATGAAAGCAAGAGTATGCTCTATGCTTCCAGATATAAAACCATTTAGGCTGTTTATAAGAACATTTCACTCTGCATGTTTGAGAATATTAAAAGACAATGCTCAATATTTAAATTATAGAGAAGACTTTCTTATTTTGGACGAGGGTGATAGATTAAGTGTTATAAAAAAAATAATGAAAGAAGAAAACACTCCAAAATCTATAAAACCAAAAGATGTTTCAAGATATATATCTGCTATAAAAAATGAAATGAGATATGATATTGGTTTTGAAGAGGAGTATTACAAAAAAGTATATGATAAATACACAGAGTATGAAGTTAAAGAAAATGTAATGGACTTTGATGATTTAATACTCAACACCATAAAACTATTTGAAAAAGAAAAAAATATACTTGAGTTTTATAAAAAAAAGTTTAAATATATTTTAGTTGATGAGTTTCAAGATACAAACTTGCAGCAATACAAATTAATAAAAATGCTCTCTCAAAAAAATAATAAACAAACTCCAGATAATCAATTAACCGTTGTAGGAGATGATGACCAGAGTATATATGCCTTTAGGGGAGCAAATGTATCTAATATATTGAACTTTGAAAACGATTTTGAAAACACTAAAATAATTCGCCTTGAAGAAAATTATAGATGCCCGAAAAATGTAGTTGAAGTGGCTTTGAATGTAATAAAAAATAATAGCCATAGACACACAAAAAATGTTTTTTCAAACAAAAAAAGTGATTATAAAATAGAAAATTGGATATGCTATACAGATTATGAAGAGGCAAAATCGGTTGCTAATGAAATTGAATTATTGTTTGATGAAGGTTTTGAAGCAAAAGATATAGTTATATTGTTTAGAACCAACAGCCAATCAAGAGCATACGAAAAAGAACTTATGGCTCATTCTATTAATTATAAAATAGTGGGAGGCGTTGGGTTTTATGAAAGAGCAGAGATTAAAGACAGCATTTCTTTTTTGAGGCTTATTACAGGATTTAATGATAACTTTAGTATAAGAAGAACTATAAACACTCCAACAAGAGGAATAGGAGAAAAAACTTTTGCACAGTTTGAAGCATTCGCAGATAAAAAAAATCTCACACTCTATGATGCAATAGATATTATAGAAGAATCTAATATTTCAAAAAAAGCTCTTAACAACATTAAAGAATATAAAAACATATTAGAGAAATATTCAAAAAAAATAGAAGAAGACCCTCAGCATATAGAAGGAGTATTTTTTGAGTTTCTAAAGGAAATAGATTATTTTTCAATATTTAAAAGCGATGGCAATATAAGAATAGCAACAGCAGAAGACAATATAAAAGAGCTTTTTAATGCATACTACAGTTATTTAAATTATAATTATGAAAACCCAGAAAGCAGTTTAAATATAAGAGGATTTTTAGAAGAAACAACACTATATAAAGACAATAGCAACGAAGATAAAGAAGATGCAATCACTCTCATGACAGTTCATAATGCCAAAGGATTAGAGTTTGAAGTTGTATTTATTACAGGGCTTGAACATGGAGTATTTCCTCATTACTTTTCACTCGAAGAAGAAAACGGCATAGAAGAAGAGAGAAGACTTTTTTATGTAGCAATTACAAGAGCAAAACAAAAACTTTACCTCACATACGCAAAAAGAAGAAGAATAAGCTCAGGCACTATGGAACAAGCTCCTTCATCATTTTTAATGGAGATACCAAAATCTTTATTATATATAAAAGAAAAGGCTAATAGCTATTATATAGAAATAGATGAGGATGCATTTGATTATTAATGATGATGATTTTCCTCATCATGGTGATGACATTCTCCGTCATGACAACACTCTTCATCATGATGATGGCAGTCTTTACTATGATTATGCTCATGATGCTGACAATCTTCGCTATGATGATGCTCTTCATGATTATCATTTTCTTTTCTTTTGATGTTCTCTCTATAAATAGGCTGAAATATTTCTCTAAGTAAACTTCTATTTAAATCTTTTCCTATAAACACTATTTCAAGTTCATCATCTTCACTAGCACCAGTAATAGCATATCTGTCCCCCACAACATCATACCTCAAAACAGATTCACCGCACTTTATAAAACCCTTAGAGCGAGCCACATAACCAAACCTTCCATGTATAATGTCTTCAATAAGTACTATAAACTCTCCCTCACTTCCTACACTGCAGCCTTTCATGCTTATAGAATCAGGCATATACTCTTCTGTATTTTTATTTAAAGATTCTTTTAGAGCATACTTCTCATCTAAAAAGTTTTTTAATATAGACTCCCAAAAATCTTTATCCTTATTAGAATAATGCTCAGAAATTATATCAATATCCCTATCATTTTTTTTCAATATATTTTTAATCTTCTTTACAAGCTCTTCATTATCCTCTTTATCCTTACTCTCCATCTTTGATATAATAATCTTTGAAGTATTTATAAGCTGGTCAATATAAATATCATCATAAGAAGAAATAAAAGAATCAAAAGCATTTCCGTCTATTATAGTGATTGGCTTTAATAATGTAATTCTGTCATATTCAATTTGTTTTATGTTTTTTATAATATTACTAAGCTTTGCAACCCCAGTAGGCTCTACTATTAAATATTCAGGGTCTAAAGAATTAGCAATAGTGAGAATAGAAGAAGCAAAATCTTTTTTCATAGTACAGCATACACACCCTTCAGTAAGCTCCCATATATTCATACCCTCATCTTTAAGCACATTAGAATCAATATCTACATCACCATACTCATTTTCCATTATCACAAAATCTCTTTTAGTTTTTTTAGCCATTTCTTTAATGAGAGTAGTTTTACCAGCACCTAAAAAGCCAGACACTATGAGTATTTTCATTTTACTTCCTTAAATTATTTATAAATTACATAAAAACATTATAACAAAATATTATACTAATTACAAAAAAAGCTGACAAATATTAAAAAATATATGCCAGCTCTTATTATTAAACTATTATTTATTTTTCAATTCTTACTACAGGTTTAATTAAATCTGCAGGTTTATCTCTCATCATAAATAAAGCTTTTTCAAGGTTATCCCAACCTTCAAATACATGAGAAACAAGATGATGTACATTTAATTTTCCAGAAGCAACTAATGAACCAAGTTTTTCCATTCTAAGTCTTCCGCCAGGCATAAGTCCGCCAAATATAGCTTTATGACCCATACCAACACCCCATTCAACTCTAGGTATTTGTATATAATCACCTTTACCTAAATAGTTAACGTTACCAATTTTACCGCCAGCTTTTAGTGAACGAACAGCTTCAGCAAAAGTTTCAACACCACCGCCAGCAATAATAACTTTATCAACACCTTTACCATTAGTCATTTTAAGAACTTGTTCATCTATAGGACCATTTTTATAACTAATGAACTCTTCAGCACCATATTTCTTAGCAGCCTCAACACAATTAGGTCTAGTACCAACAGCAATAATCCTTGAAGCTCCTCTTAAAGCAGCACCAGCTACACCCATAAGTCCAACAGGTCCAATACCTATAACAAGTACACTGTCACCATATTGTACATCAGCTAATTCTGCACCATGGAAACCAGTAGGAACCATGTCAGAAAGCATACAAGCATCTACAGGGTCAATATTACTAGGTAAAATAGCCAAGTTACCATCAGCATCATTAACATGGAATACTTCACCAAACACACCGTCTTTAAAGTTAGAGAATTTCCAACCAGCAAGCATACCGCCTGAATGCATAGAATAACCAGCTTGAGCCTCTACGCTATTCCAATCAGGAGTAATAGCAGGAATTAATACTTTGTCACCAGGTTTAAAGTCTTTTACTAAACTTCCAACTTCTACAACTTCACCGCAAGCTTCATGACCTAATATCATGTTATGTCTTTCACCTATAGCTCCTTCCCATAATGTGTGAACATCAGAAGTACATATAGCTACAGCTAAAGGTTTTACAAGTGCGTCTGTAGGTCCGCAAGCAGGTCTGTCTTTTTCAATCCAGCCTGATTGACCTATTTTTAACATAGCATAACCTTTCATATTCTTCTCCTTTTATATTTAAATTATACCTAATTTATAGTATATAAATATAATAGCAATTGTCAAAGTTAGAGTATGAAAACTTAACTATTTTACTAAATTTATATTAATTAGCCTGAGAAGTTATATTATCAGTTCCCATTTTTGAGTATATGCTATTCAATTTATCTTGTATAATAGCAGCTGAAACTATACCTAAACCAACAAATGAAAGTACAAGAAGTAAAACAGAAGCATCTTCTGTATTATCTATACCTACTTTTGAAGTCATATCTTTATATATTATTCTAGAATATTTATAGAACCAGTATAATTGATAGAATGGTATAAATAAACATAGTATTAATTCTAATGTTGGATTTATTTCTGCATTATCCATAAAGTTTTTTATAGAATCTGTTGTTTTATATAACCAATACAAATAATATATTCCGCATGTTACAACACTTAATATTACTAGCATTGGCACTGATTTAATATTTTCATTTTTCATAAAACATCTCCTAATAATTAATTGGGTATAGCATAATTTATTTTTAAAAAAAGTCAATTATAATACTATTTTTTTATATATTAGTGATAAAATAAATAATATTGAAATTATAATTAAAAATTTATATAATTGCTTTATTATTATTTTTATAGGATATAAATATGATTAAAAGATACACTAGAAAAGAGATGGGTGAACTTTGGAGCTTACAAAATGAGTTTCAAGTTATGCTTGATGTAGAAATTGCAGCTTGCGAGGCTATGGCTGAAATTGGAGAGATACCTCAGGAAGCTGTAAAAAGAATTAAAGAAAAAGCTACTTTCACAGTTGAAAGAATTGCTGAAATAGAAAAAGAAACTAATCATGATATTATATCATTTGTAACGGCTGTTCAAGAAAATGTTGGAGAAGGCGGACAGTATATACATAAAGGCTTAACTTCAAGCGATGTAAAAGATACTGCATTAGCTGTAATGATGAAAAAATCAGCTGAAATTATATTAGAAGATTTAAAAAGATTATCTGAAGTATTATTAAGAAGAGCTAAAGAGCATAAATACACTCCTTGTATAGGACGTACTCACGGTATACATGCCGAGCCTATGACATTAGGTTTAAAATTCATTTTATGGTATGATGAAAACGAAAGAAATATTAAACGTGTAGAAGAAGCAAAAAAACAAGTATCAGTTGGTAAGCTTTCTGGTGCAGTTGGAACATACAGCAACATTGACCCACGCATAGAAGAAATTGTATGTAAAAAATTAGGTATAGAAGCTGACAGAGTTTCTACTCAAATAATACAGAGAGATAGGCACGCACAATATCTTACTACTTTAGCAATAGTTGCTAGTTCATTAGAGAAATTTGCTACAGAAATTAGAAACCTTCAGAGAACAGATATTAGAGAAGCAGAAGAGTATTTCAGCGAAAAGCAAAAAGGCTCATCTGCTATGCCTCATAAAAGAAACCCTATCACTTGTGAGAGAATATCTGGTTTAGCTAGACTTGTAAGAGGAAATGCATTAGCTTCTTTGGAAGATATCACTCTTTGGCACGAGAGAGATATAAGCCATTCATCAGTAGAGAGAGTTATACTTCCAGATTCTACAATAGCAGTAGACTATGCTCTTAATAAGTTTATTGATATAGTAGACAAACTTTTAATTTACCCTGATGCTATGAAAGCTAATATTGAAAAAACAGGCGGTTTGATTTTCAGCCAAAGAATATTGATAAGCTTAGTTAATAAAGGCATAGACAGAGATAATGCTTATAGATGGGTACAAAGAAATGCAATGAAAAAATGGCTAAACAATGAAGACTTTAGAGAGAATGTTCACAAAGATGAAGATATAACAAAATATTTAAGCTCTAAAGAAATTGATGACTGTTTTGACTATGCATATTATTTGAGAAATATAGATGTTATAATGAAAAGATTTGGAATATAATTTTTTATTATACTAAAAATTTCTAACTTTTTATTTTGTTCTTTTTCCCGCCTTACACGGTGTGGACTTCGTCAAAG
>NZ_SRZM01000133.1 GCF_019402445.1 Brachyspira pilosicoli | reverse complement strand
AGTAGGGGTTCGGGGACTAGTCCCCGAAAATAACAAAAATATAAAAACTAATTTCCAACAAAGTTAAAAATATTCAGTATATAAACAAAACTCCAATATTAAAATATTTAATTATAAGCTTGGATAAAAATTACTTTTTAATCCAGCTCATCATTTTTCTTAACTCTGCACCGACTTTCTCTAATTTATGCTCACTTTCTAATCTCTTAGTAGCATTAAATTTAGCCTTACGTCCTGCACTAAACTCTTGAATAAACTCACTAGCAAAAGTTCCGTCTTGTATCTCTCTCAATACTTTTTTCATCTCTTTTCTAGTTTCATCTGTTATCATTCTTCTGCCAGTTCTGTAATCGCCGTATTCAGCAGTGTTTGAAATAGAATATCTCATCATAGCAAAACCGCCTGAATATATTAAATCAACAATTAACTTCATTTCATGTATACATTCAAAATAAGCCATTTCTGGTTCATAACCTGCTTCTACTAAAGTGTCAAAACCAGCTTTCATTAACTCTGTAACACCGCCGCATAATACTGCCTGCTCACCAAAAAGGTCAGTTTCAGTTTCTTCTCTGAAAGTAGTTTCTAATATACCAGCACGTCCTGCACCTATTCCAGAAGCATAAGCTAATGCATAATCTTTAGCCCTTCCGCTTTTATCTTGATAAACTGCTATCAAACTAGGAACACCTCTTCCCTCTAAATATTGACTTCTTACAGTGTGTCCAGGTCCTTTTGGTGCTACCATTATAACATCTATATCTTTAGCAGGTACTACAAATTGAAAATGAATATTAAATCCATGAGCAAACATTAATACATTGCCCTCTTTCATATATGGAGCTACCTGACTATTATAAATATCAGCAGCAACCTCATCTGGTACAAGCATCATTACTATATCAGCAGCCTTAGCAGCTTCTGATACTTCCATTACTTTAAATCCTGCCTCTTCAGCCTTTTTGCAATGAGCACTCTCTTTTCTAAGTCCTACTATAACATTCATTCCGCTGTCTTTTAGGTTTTGAGCATGAGCATGTCCTTGACTGCCATATCCCATTATAGCTATAGTTTTTCCGTCTAATAATCCTAGATTACAATCAGCATCATAATATTTTTTTATCATTTTATTTCTCCTTAAATATTTGTTTTTTTAGTTTTATAAAAATATTTATTAAAAATTATTTAAAATTATTAAAACTCAAAATTATTTATTATATTCATATCAGGAACATCATCACCCAGCTGTATGGATGTTACTCCTGTCCTTGAAAGCTCTAATATATTAAAATCTTTTAAAGCCTCTAAATAACCGTCTATTATAGAAGCAGAAGCTGTTATTTCAACTATCATGCTCTTATTTCCTATATCAAGTATAAGCCCATTATGAGCATTAGTGATATCACAAATTCTACGTTTATTAGAATCATCTATCTCTATTTTTACTAATAATAAATCTCTTATTATACTGTTACAATGGTCTATTAGATGAACTGAATGAACCTCTATAAGTTTAGAAGTTTGCTTCATAATCTGTGTAATATGCAAATCATCTCCCTCTGTTACTATAGTCATTCTTGATATGCTAGGCACACAAGTTACTGAACAAGTAATAGTTTCTATATTAAAACCCTTTTGACTAAACAATAAAGTTATTCTATTTAATACACCAGAACTATTATCTACAAATAAAACTAAAACCCTTCTTTGTTTGTTATTCATTTTTTGCTCCTACTATTTTTAATCTACTATTATATCATCTATAGTTCCGCCAGCTGGAATCATAGGTAAAACTCTCAAATCTTTATCTATAACGCATTCTATCCAAACAGGACATTTATATTTTAATGCCTCTTCAAAAGCACTTTCAAATTCACTTATAGTTTCGCATCTAAAACCTTTAGCTCCAAATCCTTCAGCTACTTTTACATAATCCATTTTTTTATTTATATCAGTGCTTGAATATCTAGATTCATAAAATATTGTCTGCCACTGTCTTACCATACCCAATGTGCTGTTATTAAGTATTATTGTTATAATAGGCAAATTATATTCAACAGCAGTAGCAACCTCATTTAAATTCATATAAAAAGAACCATCTCCTGTTATATGAATTACTCTCCTATCTGGCTTAGCAACCTGAACACCTAAAGAAGCACCATATCCAAAACCCATAGTTCCCAAACCTCCGCTAGTTATAAAGCTCCTAGGTTTAGTATGGCGTATATATTGAACAGCCCACATCTGATGCTGACCAACATCTGTAACATAAATAGCATCATCTTTAGTTTTATCCCCTATTATATTCATAACTCTGCTAGGATAAATGCCGTCTTTATTAGTGTTTCTTTTAAAATTCTCTTCTTTTTCTTTTGATATTAAATCAGATAAATATTTAACCCACTCATCATCTTTCACTCTCTTTACAAGTTTATTAAATCTATCTAAAACATCATTCAAATCGCCTATTATACTATAATCAACATTAACATTTTTATTAATCTCACTTCTGTCAATATCTATATGAACCTTTTTAGCAGTTCCTCCAAATTTAGAAGTATTCAAAGCAACTCTGTCACTAAATCTAGTACCAATAGCAAGTATTAAATCAGCTTCGTTCATAACCTTATTAGCAGTAGCAGAGCCATGCATTCCCAAAAGCCCTATATTTAATTTATCATTATATCCCAATACACCAGCTCCCATTAATGTATGAACTGATGGTATATTAGAATTAATCATAAACTCTCTTAATTTATCGCTTGAATCTTTAGCCCCTCCACCAAAATATATGATAGGCTTTTTAGATTCATTTATCAATTTTGCTACTTCTTTTATAGTATTTTCATCTTCAGAACTTATTTGAACTTGTTTTGAAACAATTTTTTGTTTTCTTTCGAATTCTGTTTCTGCTATAGTTATATTTTTTGGTATATCTATTAAAACAGGTCCCTTTCTTCCAGTATTTGCTATATAAAAAGCTTTTCTAATGGTATCAGCCAAGTCATTAATATCTCTAACAACAAAATTATGTTTTGTGATAGTCATTGTGATACCAGCAATATAAACCTCTTGAAAAGAATCTTTACCTATTAAACTTGTAGGTACATTTGCAGTAATAGCAATTAAAGGCACACTATCCATATATGCTGTAGCTAATGGTGTTACTAAGTTAGTAGCCCCAGGTCCGCTTGTAGCAATTACTACTCCTGTTTTTCCGCTTGCTCTTGCATATCCGTCAGCAGCATGACAAGCTCCTGCCTCATCAACAGGCATTATATGCTTTATTTTATCTCTATATTTATAAATAGCATCATATATATTTAAAGCAGCCCCGCCAGGATAACCAAATACAGTGTCTACTCCCTGCTCTATTAAAACTTCAATTAAAACATCTGAACCATTCAATTGCATAAAAATCTCCTAAAATCTACTAGATTCTATATATAGTATTATAAATATATACAAATATAACAGAATACAATTATTATTTTTTTATTTTTTGTGTGTATTGTTTTTTATAAAAGAAACTTTACAGGATAATAATGAGAGATAGGAGAATAATAGATATGTTAGTTTGATTGAAATGTTTGAAAAATGACTTCATACATCTTCTCCTTATCTTATTTTAGTATATATTATATAATACTTCTAATAATATTGCAATAGCAAAAGCAAATATTTTAATAAAAAAATTATGTTATCTAATAAAATATAATTCAAAAAAGTACTAATATGTAATTTGAGAGTGTTGACTTTTTATTAAAAAAAAAGATAATAATAAACAAATTAACAATTTTAAGGGGGAATAATTATGGGTATTTCTGATGAAATTAAATCTGGTATTTATACTGGTATAGGATTTATGCTTAAAGGAAAAGAAAAAGTAGAAGAGGCTGCAAAAGAGTTTGTAAAAGATAAGAATATGAGTACTGAAGAAGGCGAGAAATTTGTAAAAGAAATGGTTACTAAGGCTAATGAAACTAAAGAAGAAATCACTCAGTATTTAGATGAAAGAATAAAAAACACTATGGATAAAGCTGGTTACGTAAAAAAAGAAGAATATGATGCTATAAAAAAAGAATTAGAAGAATTAAAAAGTAAAATAAATAATCAGCAGCAGTAAATTATAAACAATATTAATAATTATAAAATTGGGGCATATTGTGAAGGGGAAAAAATCTTTAAATAGAACAAAAGAAATTATATCAGTTATAATAGCATATGGGTTTAAAGATATAATTGCTGTTACACCTATATTAAAATTGGTAAAAAATCCAATACAGAAATTCAATGTAAAATATAAAGGTATAGATTTAAGAGGTTATAGCAGAGGTCAAAGAATAAGAATGGCCTGCGAAGAACTTGGTACTACATTTGTAAAATTAGGTCAGATACTTTCAAACAGAAGCGATATACTTCCAAAAGACATTATTGATGAATTAAAAAAACTTCAAAACAATGTTAAGCCTTTTGATGAAAAAGAAGCCGTAGCAATAGTAGAACAAGAATTACAAAAACCTATAACTGAAGCTTTTGAATCTTTTGACACTACACCTAAAGCAAGTGCCTCAATTTCTCAAGTGCATACTGCTGTATTAAAAACAGGCGAAAAAGTTGCTATAAAAGTAAAAAGACCAAACATAGAAGAAAATATACTTAATGATATTGAAATAATAACTTGGCTTTCTTCTATACTAGAAAAATATAACGAAGAGTTTGCTTTAATAAGACCTGAGAAACTAATAAAGGCTTTTAAAAATCAACTCTTACAGGAATTAGATTTTAATTTTGAAAAAAACAACACTATAAAATTCCAAAAGTTTTTCAAAAATAATAAAAATATAAAAATAGCTAAAATCTATGAAGAGTATAGCACAAAAAATATATTAACTATGGAATATATAGAAGGAATTAAAATCTCTGATATTAGTCCTGATGATACTAAATATGATAGAAAAAAACTAGTTTCTATTGGTGTTGATTGTGTATTAGAGCAAATATTTAAATTAGGCTTCTTTCATGCCGACCCGCACCCAGGTAATTTAATGGCTTTGGATAACAATGTATTATGTTTTTTAGATTTCGGTATGATTGGGTTTATACCTCCTACTTCAAAAGAGGCTTTCTCTTCTCTTATAATGAGCATCAATAATGCTGATTATATTAATCTTGCTAAAGCTGTACTTGATTTATGCAATCATAGTGAAGTGCAAAATATGGAAGATTTTAATATGGCTATATTTATGCTTGTAAACAAATATATAGATATGCCATTAGAAAACATAAACATAGAAGATATATTTAATGAACTTATATCTATAATAAGAGAGTTTAGATTAATGCTCTCTGGAAATATAATGCTTCTTATAAAATCTTTAATAGTATTAGAAGGTGTGGGAAGAGATTTAGATAAAGACCTTAAATTAATAGAACATATAAAGCCTTTTGCTTTCAAGTATGTTAAAGAACAATTAAAGCCTGATAATCTATTAAAACAATCTAGAAATTTAATCAATGATTATTTTCATGTATTAAAAAATGTACCTTCTGATTTGGGTGAAGTTATAAACCTAATGAAAAAAGGCAATATAAGAATACAGCTTGAACATAAAAAATTAGAAACTCTTGCAAATACTTTAGATAGCTTGGGAGATAGATTAAGCTATTCTATAGTATTAGCTTCATTAATTATTTCAAGCGGACTTATAATAGCTACAAAAATGCCTCCGCTAATACATGGAATATCATTAGTTGGGCTTGTGGGTTTCTTATTATCTGGAATTATGGGATTTATTATGATTATAAGCAGATTTGTAAGAAAATATATAAAGAAAAAATAATTCAAACTATATTTTTTATATTTTCTCTAAATCTTCTTTGTTAATCCAGCCTTTTGATATGCCTTTAACATAATACCAATTAGAGGACTCTTTTATCACTCTAAATTTTTCTCCCTCATACACACTAGATACAATATCAGACTTTACACTGCTTCCACTATATATGTTAGTGTTTCTAATAATGATAATATAATCTGATTTTATAATATTATATGAGTATATAGAAAAAATAAGAAAAATAATAGAGCTAGTTAATAATAAAAAATTTATGTTTTTCTTTTTAATAAACAATACAAATAAAAATGCACTAAAAAATACAAACAAAACTAAACTTATATAAAAAGCAATTATATAAAAAGAATCATAATCTTTTCTTTCTGTTATTTTATTTATATTGTTTTTAATCTCTTTATCGAAAGGAGATATATTCAAAGCTCTCTCATACCATAATACTGCATAACCATTACTATTAATCTCATAATATGAAGAAGCTAAATTATAATACAAATCTTTAGACACCACATTAGAGCTTATTAAATTAAGATATAAATTATTAGCCTCTATATATTGCCCTTGATTATATAAATCATTTGCATTTTTAAATATATTGTTGATACTTTCCAAATCATTTTGAGCAAAAAGGAAATTGCATCCAAAAAGTAAAAGCATTATAATAATTTTTTTCATACACATAAATAAAAGTCACTTCTTTTTGTTAATACTACTAATTATTTCAATAGCCTTACTATGATAATCTCTATTCTCACTCTGTTTATTTCCAGAATAAAGCTCCCTCTCACAAGAATCTATTATAGACTTTATCTCTTTTATTTTTTCTTCTTCTACCCTGCCCTTTAATTCCAAATAAATATTTTTAGAGTTTGTATTTAATTTCTTTTGAATCTCTTTTTCAATATAGGAAATAACACTTTTACAATACTCTTCTCTATTTCCCTCATTATAATTTGAAATCATAATACTAATACCAGATTCTTTATTATTATTGTTTGAAGGAGATAAAGCTAATGTTTTAATCTTCTTAGAAAATACTATAATAAAAGAAAATATTATTAAAATAAGTATATAAATATAAACGATATTAATGTTTAACAAATTAAAATATTTTTCATTTTTTTTAATGTAAGTGTCTTTAATATTAATAACATTAGGCTGATTATTATTATCAATAAAAGAAGAAGAGCCAATATTGCCACCCATCATATTAAAAGATATACTTTCTGAATAAACATTACTATAACTTTTAGCCTCTGGAGAAAAATAACAAAAAGCTATATTTGACAAGCTAAACTCTCCGCTATTAGTAGCAACCATAACATACTGTTTTGTCTTTTTGGCCATCATTCTATCATCTTCAAACCAATTAGTTTCGTATGTTTTTGGCTGATAAACAGAAAAATATTTATTGATATTTGTATCAATACTAGGCATATTTATAATAGAAGTATTTCCCTCTCCAAAAACCTCTAAACTAATAACAACCTCTTCACCTATTTTTAAATTAGTTTTATTAGCCTTAACAGTAAAATCAAACTCACCAACACCGCCTGAAAAGTTTTTGTACCCTGTATTATCAGGAAGAGGTAGAACCTTTATATTATATTCTTCTTCACCATAAAGAACTCTATCAAAAAACATATTATTCTTTTCAAAAACAAACTCTGTAGTAATAATGCTTTTATCTCCATCTTTTAAAGCATATAACACCTCTTTTTTTAATGGTATAACGCTCACTCTTTTACCATTAATTATCTCTGTAAAAGAATTATACTCAGAAGAATCCGTATAAGAAATAAAATCTGTTCTGTCTGCTATTTTAGATATGCCAACCACATTAACAGGAATATGAGTATATGCTTTTTGTATAATATATATAGGCTCATACAAATATACTTCTGTTTTATTTATAGTGTTTTCAACATGTATATCTTCAGAATAATTCATAAATCTATCAAAAGAATCAGAATCAGGAGCATCACTTTGCCTTTCCCGCACAGGCTCGTCTACAACCTCTAAAACAACAGGATTTGCCTTGTAAGTTGTATTATCTATTTTTACAGTGATATTATCTATTTTATACACTCCAACCCTATTTGCAACATAAGTATAACTATAGGTTTGAATAGATTTAAAAGTACCACCGCTTAATGTCATATTTCTTGTTTGCGAAGTTCCTCTTAATAATAAGCCGTCTATGTTTGGTATTGTAACCTTTCCTTTTGTATTATTAATAGTTACAGATAAACTAAAAAGCTCACCGACACCTATTTTTTCATCAGAGAGTTTAGCCGTAATTGTAGTTTGAGAAAATAAGACAGAAACATTTAATAAAAATAATATAGCAACTATTACTTTACCAATCTTTATCAATTCTTCCTCCGCCATAATATTGGTCATCATTTTCTTTGTCTTTTCTATATTGTCTTAATGAATCTAAGAGTCTATCAATATCAGTTTGTGCATTTTGCTCTTCATCATTTTGGTTGTCGTTTCCATTATTATTATCTTGATTATTCTGATTATTGTCTTGATTATTATTTTCTTGATTATCGTTATTGTTTTGATTATTATTTTCTTGATTATCATTATTTTGATTATTTTGATTATTTTCATTATTGTTTTGATTATCTTGATTTTCCTGATTATTATTATTATTATTATTATTCTGATTATCTTGACTATTTTGATTAGAGTTAGCATTGTCTTGATTATCATTATTATTATTTTGAGCAGACTCTCCGCTATTTTTTTTCTGCTCTTCTAATTTCTTTTTTGCGTACTCTAAAGCACTTTTTGCATTATTATCATTAGGGTTATTAACCAAAGATTCTATTAATTCTTCTATGGCACCGGCATAATCTTCCATTTCTATTTTGCTTATACCTGCATTATAGTAAGTTGAGTTTTTTATATCTTTAGAAGTTTTTTCTGTAAAATTCTTTTTAGCCATATCAAAAGCTTGAACTGCTGACTCCATATCTCCCATAGAAGATAAAGTAGTACCCATATTATAATATATTTCAGGAGATTTAGGCAATTTGCTTAAAGCTTTCTCATACAAGCTTATAGCATTATCATAATCTCCATTTTTTAATAATCTATTAGCTCTATCAACATCAATCTTCGCTGTAAACTCATTCAAAGAAAAAGCATAGGAGCTTGAAAATAATATTAAAAATATTAGTAATACTTTTATTCTAAACAACACAATATAAATCACCTATTTATTTAGTATCTTTAATGATACTACTTTTATTATTTTTGTAAAGAACTCTTTTTTGAGTCAATATATTTAATATGCTAGCAATTATAATTAAAATAGTTGAAGCAAACAAAAATATTTGAAATCTATCTTTATAGCTTCTATTATTCTTCATTGTAGAAACACTGTCCATATTATTTTTTATATCATCAAATATTGCTTTTAAAGATATATTATCAGAAATATAAGATTTACCGCCTGTAGAATCGGCTATTAACTTTAATGTTTTATCATCTCTTTTAGATATAACAGTATTTTCAGAATAACCAATATCACTTCTTATAGTAGCTCCAAGTTCAGAACCAACACCAACCGTATAAACACTAATATCATTGTCTTTTAATTCTTTTAATATATTATCAAAATACCCTGCATGGTCTTCACCGTCTGTTATGAGTATGATAGATTTTTTTCCAGGTATATTAACATTAAAAGTATTTTTTGCAGTAACTAAAGCATCAGCAATTCTAGTACCCTGCAAAGTTACAGATTTGGTATTTAATTCATTTAATATATAAGAAAAAGTTTCCATATCCTGAGTGAAAGGCGAAGCAACAAAACTAGTGCCCGCAAATCCTACTAAAGCTACAGAAAGATTATCAGTATTCTTTACAAAATCTTCTATCTCCAATTTTGCCCTTTCTAATCTTGAAGGCCATACATCATCAGCCTCCATAGAACGAGATAAATCTAATAATATAGTTATCATATAATTATTAGTTTTTATTTTTTGCTCTATTATACCCCATTTAGGCTGCATTAATGCAAATATTGATAATGATACAGCAAGTATTAAAAATGAAGCAGAAAATATTCTCAGTTTAGATATTCTTTTATAATTTTTATCGTTTTTAAAATTAGTGTTCTTAGTAAATACAGATAATACCCTGTTTACCTTAAAACGAGAAGTAACTAAAAAAAATATTAGTACAGGTATAATTACAAAAAGAAGTACAAACTTAAAATCTTCTATAAACATAATACAATAATCATATACTAATTTATTATTTAATCAATAAGAAAATCAATTATCACTGCTGTATACAATGTCTCCGTCAATAATTGTTTTTAATACTTTAATATCTTTTATTTCTTTTTTATCTACTTCAAAAATATCTCTATCTAATACAATAAAGTCAGCTAATTTATCTTCTTCTATGCTTCCTTTAAGTTTATCTTCAGAAGACAAATAAGCACTTCCCATAGTATATAAATAAACTGCCTCTTTAACAGTAAGTTTCTCTTCAGGCATCCAACCGCCCTCAGGCCATCCATTTAAATCTTCTCTATTAACAGCACAGTGAATACCTTCCATTATATTAATTCCTCCAGCAGGACCAGCAGTACCAAAACCTATATTAATGCCCATATCCATAGCCGTCTTATAAGCATAACTTGTTTTAGCCCTCTCCTCTCCAACACGCTCTTCAACTATATGCATATCATAATTTAAAAATATAGGTTGATAATATATAGCTACATTTAACTCTTTTATTCTCTCTAATAATTTTTTATCAGTTATCTGACAATGTATTAAACCATTTCTTCTATATTTGAAATCTTTAGTATCTTTAATTTTTTCTATAGAGTTTAATGCCATCTCTATAGCACCATCACCTGTAGCCTGTATAATAACAGAATAATCTAAGCTATTAGCATATTTTACCAACTCATCAAGCTCTTCTTGTTTATACTGACTTACCCCTCTAAAGCCTTTAGCATCATTGTAATCCTCTCTAAGCAAAGCTGTTCTAGAACCTATACCACCATCTATAACAAGTTTTATACGAGCGACTTTAAATCTATTATCGTTAATATATTGATAGTAGTAGTATTGTCTAAAATCATCTATATCCTGTTTGTTAATAAACTCTGCTTGTTCACATACTCTTATCTTTAATTTTTTTTCTCTATGAAGCTTTTGATAAGCATCTATTACCTTTCTATAATCAAAATCAGGAAGACCTCTTAAATCATCAGCCTGTACAGATGTAATACCCATCTTAAAAAAATCTTCTTGTGTGTCTAATATTATCTCTTTTAATTTATCCATCTCAAAAGATTTAATTTTTGATAATATTAAAGTCATAGATTTTGAAGATATAAGACCATTCTCAAAATCTATAGTATCAGATTTCATGCTTTCTGTAATGTCACAAACTTCAAGAGCTTTACTATTAGCAACTATCATCTCTCCACAGCATCTTCTAAAAGCAACAGGATATTCGCTAGATATTTCATCTAAATCATGTTTATTAAGCATTCTCTTCTCTTCAAAATAATCCTGATTCCAGCCTCTGCCTATAAGCCAATCATCATACTTTTCAGCCTTCTTAGCAATATCAATAACCTCTTTTATAGATTTACAATTTCCCAAATCCAACATAGTATTAAAACGAGCATAAACTACAAAATTAACATTACTATCATTAAACCCAGGTATAACTGTTTTGCCTTCTAAATCTATTATATCAGATGCATCTTTATATTTTTTTAATACTTCTTCATTGCTTCCTGCAAAAACTATAACTCCATTATCAACAGCAACTGCTTCATAAACACTATCATTTTTATCCATAGAATATATTTTAGCATTTTTAAAAACTCTCATTATTTTATTCCTCCAATACACCTATTTTTGTTATTATTTTTTATTCTAACATAGCCTTTATACTATCAATCTCTTCATTGATTAAAAGCCACTCATTTTCTTTTTCTTCTATTAATTTTTTAACCTCTAATAATCTCTTACTCTTATCATCATTATAATCTTTTTCAAAAAACTTTAATATATCAATCTCTTCTTTTTTATAATCCTCTATTTCCTTCTCATATTTTTTTAGCATAGATTCAGCTTTAGAGAGCCTATTTCTAATCTTTTTTCTCTCCTCATAATTGCTATTATTTTTTTCTATTGTATTTATCTCTTTAGTGTTATTAGCCTCTTGATATTCTAACTCTCTCTCTTCTTCCTCCAAAGCCTCCAAACGAACCTTATAAACATAAGCCTCATAATCGCCATTATATAGAGAAAGCTTTTTGTCTTTAACTTCTATTATGGTATCAGCAAGAAGACTAGCAAAAGTTCTATCGTGTGAAGTAAAAAATATAGTGCCACCATAATCACGCAAAGAATTAGCAAGAGCCTCAACAGTTTCAAAATCTAAATGGTTAGTAGGTTCATCTAATATAAGTACATCTGCACATTGTGTAATAGCACAAAGCAAAGACAACCTCGCCATCTCGCCTCCGCTTAATACCTTTACATCTTTATTAACATCTTCTCCAGAAAATAAAAAACTTCCTAAAAGTGTTAAAAGTTCCTGAGTTAAAAGACCTTGTTTGGCATTCTTCTTCAAATAAGAAAGCACATTATCATTTGCAGTGATGTTTTTGTAAGTATCCTCTCCGAAATATGCAAGCTTTATACCATAAGAATAATTATAGCTTCCAGATACAGGATTAAGCCTTCCTGCTATAGTTCTTAAAAAAGTAGTTTTACCCTCTCCATTTTCTCCAAGCACCGCAACTCTGCTTCCTCTAGGTATCTCCATTCTCCTGCTTGTTGCTACCACCTTTTCACCATAGCCTACAGATAAATCATCAGATATAATAGCAAAGCCTTTTTTAGATTCAACTTCTGGCAGCCTTATTCTTACACTCTTTGCTGGGTGATTAATCTCTATAGTTTTTAATTTCTCTATTTGTTTTATACGAGATTGCACTGCCTTTGCTTTTGATGCCTTATATCTAAACCTTTCAACAAATCTCTCTAAATGTGCCTTTCTCTCTTCTACATTCTTATTATATTTTTTTATTGTATATTCTTTCTCTTCTTTATATTCAAAATAATCTTCTATATTGCCTGGAAAATAAGTAAGCTTCCCTTTTTCTATTTCAACAGTCTTATCGCAAGTGGTTTTTAAAAACTCCCTATCGTGAGAAACTATTAAAAAGCCTCCATTATAATCCATTAAAAAATTTTCTAAATCTATTAATGTATTTAAATCTAAAAAGTTTGAAGGCTCATCTAGTATTAAAAAATTAGGCTCTTCAAGCATCATCTCAGAAAGCTTAACTCTCATTCTATAACCGCTGGATAAGCTTCCAATATTATAATTTATTTTTATATGGTCAATTCCAAATCTGCTCGCTATCTTAGAACACTTCCAAGATTCTTTGCCGCTAACTCTCACAAGATAATCTATAACCTTCTCACTCTCATCAAAATCTCCCTGCTGACGAAGATAACCAATCCTCACATCATCAGAAAATATCACCTCTCCATCATCTGCCTCTTCAATCCCCATAAGAATTTTTAAAAGCGTGGTCTTGCCTGCTCCATTTCTGCCTATCATGCCTATTTTGGATTTCTCTTCTATAAGCAAATTAACATCATCAAGCAAAACTCTGTCTATAAATCTCTTGGATATATTAACTATATTTATAATACTCTTAGCCATTTTCTTAATTTTATTTAAAAATATTTTATTAGTAATTTAGTAAACAATTCTATAACAGTTTTAAAAATTATTCAATAACATAAAAATCATCTTTTTCTTAAAATACATATATATTCTAATTTATTTACACTACCCACCCTATTAACTTTTTTGCATTATTTAAAATATTTACTTTAATATTCTTAAAATGATGAATTTTAAAAAGCATACCCGCCCAAGCTTTAATTAGATTGTTACTATATTTTCCGCACGTTAAATAATATTTATAAATATAATTTAATTGCATTTCAAATTAATTAATATATTTTTATTTAGCTTACCGTGCGGGTGTGGAGTTTTTTTAAATTTTAAAATTACAAAAATAAAAAAGCCCTATAGACAATTCTATAAGGCTTTTTATTTAAAAATTATTATAATTATTTAGCAGTATAAGCAACCATAGTCATCCAAGATAATGGTTTGTTGTAGTGAGGAAGGAAGAAGAAGTCAGATAATGCAAAATCTTGAACAGTCATTTCATTAGCTATAGCAAGAGAGAATGCGTGTATAGCTTCAGCATGATTATGTTTAGAAGCAATCTGAGCACCTAATAATCTTCCAGTACCTTCTTCATAAACGATTTTTACTAATACATCTTCATAAGTAGGCATAAACTCTGGTCTTTCAGCATCTCTAAAGAAATTAGATTTAACTTTTAAACCTTTCTTCTTAGCAGTCTCTTCAGACCAACCAGTAGAAGCCATATTATAACCAAATACACAAATAGCGTTAGAACCTTGTGTACCGCAATAATTAACTTTTTTACCTAAAATATTATTAGCAGCAACAATACCCATTCTTACAGCATTTGTAGCTAAAGCAATATATTCATGAGATTTAGAAGAGCAAGAATATACACTAGAACAGTCTCCTATAGCATAAACATTCTCATCTTTAGAAGATTTCATAGTAGTATCAACTACAATAGCACCATTAGGTAAAGTTTCTAAATAGTCTTTATAAAGTTCGCTATTAGGTCTGAAACCAACAGACATAACTACCATATCTACATCATAAGAACCTTTGTCAGTAACAACTTTTTTAACTCTGTCATCACCTTCAAATTTCTTAACAGTTTCACCTAAATGTAATTCTATACCAGCATCTTTAATTCTTTTTTCAGCCTCATCAGTAATCTCTTTATCAAAATAGTTAGCCATAACTCTAGGCATAGCTTCCATTAATATAACTTCTTTACCATGATTTTTGAAAGCCTCTATAAGTTCAACGCCTATATAACCAGCACCAACTACCATAACTTTTTTAACTTCTGGTTTAGCTATTTCATTAATAATATCTTGACCTTGCTGATAAAGTTTAGAGAAGAAAATACCTTTTTTAAGACCATAAGTAGTACCTTCTTGTTTTAAACCCTCAATAGGAGGAGTTACAGGCCAAGAACCAGTAGCAAGAATAAGTTTATCATAATTATCTTCAAACTCTTTACCAGTTTTTAATTCTTTAACAGTCATTTTTTTGTTAGCCCAATCTATTTTTGTTACCTCATGGCCCATATAAACTTCTATTCCTTCGCTTTTCAAACCTTCAGGACTAGCATAGAATAAACCTTTAGGATCTTTTACTACGCCGCCAACCCAAAGAGCAATACCACAAGCTAAGAAAGATATATTATCGTTTCTATCATAAGTAACTACCTGACAATTAGGATCTGTAGCTTTTAAAGTTTTTGCAGCCCATGTGCCAGCATGGTTACAACCAATTACTATTACTTTCATATAAATAACCCCTTTAATAATTAATTTAAATATATTATATTATAATGAATTTATTATAATAAAAAAA
>NZ_SRZM01000132.1 GCF_019402445.1 Brachyspira pilosicoli | reverse complement strand
TTTTATATTAATTAACATAAGCCCTGAATTGAAATAATTATAAAAGAAGTTAAAATTAGTTTCTAAAATTTTAAAATGTTTAATATCTTTATCTTTTACAACAGCAGCTATATTATTAGTAATATCTAATTGAAATAAATCTTTTAAAGAATTAATAACTATCATATCACAGTCTAAATATAAAATTTTATCTAAATCTTTTATTAAAAATGGTATATCTAATTTTGAAAAGGCTTCTACACCCCATTGACCTGTAGTTTTTTCATTATGCCATTTTATAAATTTTTCTTTATGTATTGGTGTATAATATTTTAATTGAAAATTTTTTATGCTCTTTAATTCATTAATATAATTTTTATTTTCTTCAGACATAGAAGAAGTTATTATATGAAAAATAAATTCTTCATCTTGGTGTGAGTTCTTTAATATAGATACAATCAAAGCGGACATATATTCTACAACATTGTTATCGGCACAAAGACATATATTATATTCTTTCATATATTAAAAAATCCTTAAAAAATCATTGTTTTTGTGCAGTAGCATCTTTTAAGTTAACACCCATAATAAATAGGAATATAAATCCAATTATAGTAATAGGTACTATACCCATCATATGATAAACTAAAGCATAAGGAGCAGCCACTGTTTTTTCAACTCCTATTAATGAAAGACCAAAAATAATAGCCCATTCAAAAGGTCCTATTCCAGAAGGTGCAGAAGGTACAGCAAAACCAAAGCCTCCTATAGCAAATACAAATAATGCTATTATTGGAGAGGCCTTTATATTAAAAGCAGATAATAAAAAACCTATAGTAAGTATTTGTCCTATAAGATAAAGAATTGTATAGAAAAATATTAAAAATATATGTTTAGGGTCATTTTTAAAACCTATACCGTCTATAAAATTGCAAGAGAATTCTATTAGCTTTGAGCCAATTTTTTCAGGTAGTATTCCAAATACTTTATGAAACACTTTATGAGCAAATTCTTTCTGCCATACTAAAAACATTAACACCAAAAAACCAACTATTGATACAACAAATAAAGCAATTGCCGCATAAGTTACAGTTTTTGGTAGATTTGGAATAAATGCCACAGAAATAGTAAGTATAACTCCACCAGTAATAACATCAAATAATCTCTCCGTAACAACAGAAGCTATTAAAGCGGATTTACTAACATCTTCTTTAACTCCTAATATATAAGCACGTGCAACTTCTCCAAGTTTAGCAGGAAGTATATTATTAGCCATAAAACCTATATATGTAGCCATTACTACAGTTCTTTTTTTGATAGGCTTTTTTAAAGGTATAAAACATTCCCATCTTAAACCTCTAAGTACAATTATAACTACACTGAGTATTAAAGATATGATAAAATATGTTACATTAATATTTTTTACTACTTCAATAGAACCTTTTATATCAATACCTCTAAAAGCAAAGTATAAACATGCAATACTTATAATTATACCAATAGTAATATTAATAGCTGTTTTATATTTTTTATACATACGAACTCTCTAAATATTTATTTATTATCTTACAAAGTTTTTTAATAGTGATATAAAGTTTTCAAAATCATCAAGCATTTCTTTAGCTATATTTAAATTAAATCTTTCTAAAGTAGGTATTTTATTAGCATTAAGAACCTCATTTTTAGTGCCATTATTATAATCTTCTATAACATTTTTTACTATGCTTGTTAAATCTAGTACAGAGTTATAAGCATTAATAATTATCTTGTTTCCTTCTTCATCTAATTTTTTTACCATAGCTTCTATTAATTCTCTACTTGTTAGGGCTTTATTTTTTGTAATAGTCCAACCTTTAAATCTTTTGAAGTTTTCAGATTCTGGACTTAATTGTGCATCAAAATTAACAATTTCAGTATTAGAATCGTTTAAAGTATAGAATGCATCAAGTCCCATAGAATTTCTTTCTTTATTAACAAAATCTACACCCAAAAACATATCATTTAAAGGGGCTTTATATTTTATATCGAATATTTCTACAACAAAAGTTTTTATATATTCTAAAGGCTCTATACAAGTAAAAGTATTACATTCATATTTTTCTAGAACTTCATTTTTATCATCATTAATATTACTCATCTTCATTATTTCTATTCCACTAAAAGTTTTTTCTCTCATAGTGGTAATTTTATTAGCTTTTATTTCGGATACTATTTCATTCATATCTTTTTTTAGGTTATTTGTACAATCTGTAATATAGTTTACAAATATATTGACATTAGATGAGTTGGCAGAAGATTTATATGTGAAATCTTTTAATAAATAAATAATAATATCACTTAATAAATTTGGTGTTTGCAAATATTTTACTCTAGCTAAGAAAGTTTTTATATTATTTTCAGGTATTTCTGGTATACCTATATATTTTTGAAATATTTTTAAAGCAGTAGCTAGCTCTTTTCTTATTACTATACTTTTTACAGCTTCATCTAATCTTATTAAGTCATCTACAACTTGAATATTTGATGTGCTTTTAAATGTAGGGTTAGAATTATATGCTCCATCTACAAAAGAAGGACAAAATGCTCTTAAAAATAAAAAGAAATCAAAATTTGATATTGTAGCGAAGTCTTTAAGCAAATTAAATGTTAAATTGATTTCTCTGCCGTTATCGCTGCTAATAAACTTTTTGAACTTACTAAAATTGTTTTTTACATCATTAAATACATTATTGATTTTTTCTCCGCTATTTAGTTTTTCTGTCATATATTCTTTGTTAAGCGTGAGATATAGATTTTTCATTTCATCATTAAATGATACTTCTATTAAATAATATGAAAATTGTTTACCATCTTTAATAATAAACTCTTCTTTTAAAGAATGTAATAATGGTCCAATTACTTTATACATATCAAATACAAACTTAGCAAGCGTATCTGTTAAAGCTCCTGTTTTTAAATCTACAAAATGATATTTATTATTTTGTATTCTAGCAGCATATTCCTGCAAACGAACCTTTTCTACCAAGCTTGGAGTTCTTATATTAAAAAAATTGTATTTTATATAATCTAAAACATTCATATTATTCTATATACTCCTAATATTATATTAAATGTTTATATAAGAAAATTATTAATCATCAGCGAATAAATCTATAAAAACAATATATAAAGCACAAATTTCATTATTATCATCATATCCAAAATATGAAGGATAAAAACCATCACCATATCCGCTTTGAAATAAAACTATATTATATTTGCTTTCTGGTATATTAAAATTAAGCCAATCACCATATTCACTTTGATATTTAGGATATTTTTTAGCATTATCTTCTAATAGACCTGCAAATAAATCATCATATCTATTATAATCATCTCCCTTTGATTCTATTAATTTTTCTTCAAACTTTATAAAATCAGTAAGAGCATTATAATCACATATACAAGCCATACCCGCATCCACAGGAAATCCAAAAAAATCTCCATCTTCCACATTTTCTAACTCTTCTATACCAGTTAATGCCAAATCATAATATTTAGGTGCTTTGTCTGATATTTGAAGTTTTACAATAGCATATCTTTCTTCATCTTCTAAAACACCGGCAAATACTTTATATTTATTTGGTTTAATTTCTTGTATAAAGGATAAAGATTCTTCATCCAAATATGCTAATGGGTCGCATACTACAATTTTTCCGCTTTCTATATTAACTTCGCCTAAGTCTAATATTTCTAATTTTGCATCATTTATTTCTTTTTTTGTAAATACTTCTTCTAAATTATCTTGTGCTTTTAGCATATTTTTTATTTTAGAATATTGTTCAAGCCACTCTTTAGAAACTTGCATAGTATCCTCTGTAACAAAATAATTCTATATACAATAAATGAAATTTGTAGATATATTAAAATATAGTTGCATTTTATTTTATAGTAATAAGTAAAAAAGTCAACAAATTTAATTATAATGTAAAGAAAATTAAAATATGATATTATAGACTTTACAATTTTTAGGCATTTTGTATAATAATTATTATTAGTAGTAAGGATAATATTATTATTAATTTAATATATTTTATAACGGTAGGATATAATGGAAGAGTTAAAGGATTTAAGAAAAAAAATTGATGATATAGATAGAGATATTGTAAAGTTAATAGATGAGAGAATGAAAGTTAGTGTGAAAGTTGGAGAGATTAAGAAAAAAAATAATGCTCCGATATTCGACCCTAAAAGAGAAAAAGAAGTAATAGCAAGCAGAATAAATCTTCTTGAAAACAAAGAATTATCTAATTTAATTACTACTATTTATAATGATATAATGTACACATCAAAGCAGATTCAAAAGCATTTGATTGATAATAACACTAAAGAAAATAGTAATAAAAAAATAAAATACGATTCTGTTATAGCGTATCAAGGAAGAGAGGGTGGAAATGGATACGAAGCTGCTAAAAAATTTTTTGGCGATGAGGCTACATTAATAAAGAAAAAGAGTTTTGAAGATGTTCTTGAGAGTATAAGGAGTTCTGAGAGTTATTATGGTGTTTTACCGCTTGAAAACTCTTCTACAGGAATGGTTAATGAGGTGCTTGATATACTTGCTGATTATAATTGCAAAATAGTGGGTGAAGTTTATCTAACAATAGAATATGCACTTATGGCAAATAAGAATACTAATATAAATAATATAAAAAAAGTAATATCACATCATCAGGCACTAAAACAATGTTCTAATTTTATAAAAGAAAACAATTATGAAGAGATATTCTCTACAAATACTGCAGAGGCTGCTTTTTTGGTATCAAACAGCAATGATGATTCTATAGCTTCTATATCAAATAAAAATGCTTATAAGATTTATGATTTAAACATCTTAAAAGAAAATATTGAAAACATTAAGGGTAATACTACAAGATTTATAATAGTGAGCAATTATGATAATGCTTTAAACTCTGGAAATAAGATGACTATGAGATTTTTACTTCCGCATGAAAATGGTTCTCTTGCTGATGTTTTAGATAAGCTAAAGATATTTAATTTAACATCAATAGTAAGCAGGCCTCATATTGAAAGAAAATGGCAGTATTATTTTTATATTGATATGGTTGGAGATTTTGAGAGTGATGAGGCTAAGAATATTTTTGAAGATTTTAAAAACAGTGTAGAGAATTTTATAGTGCTTGGGGTTTATGATGAATGATTTAAAAAACACTATATTTATTATTGGTCTTCCTGGAAGTGGCAAGAGTGATTTATCAAAACTTTTAGCAGAATATATTAATTATACTTTTTTTGATATGGATAAGGTCATAGAAAGCAGAGAAAAAAAAACTATAAACAAGATATTTGAAGATAGTGGTGAAGAATATTTTAGAGAAGTAGAAAGCGATGTACTTGAAGAGTTATCTAATATAAAAAATGCTGTTGTATCTACCGGCGGCGGAGCAATATTAAAAGAAAAAAATAGAGTTCTGATGAGAGAGCGAGGCATAGTTATTTTTATAGATAGACCCGCCGAGCTTATAGTAAACAATATAAATGTATCAGAACGACCATTATTAGTGCAAGACAAAAATAAATTAATTGAGCTGTCAAAAAAAAGAGATGCTCTATATAGGGAATGTGCCGCTGTAATTTTTAATCATAGCACTTGGGATAAAGATATAAAAGAGACTTTTAAAAAATTCTATGAATGTGTAGCTTCTTATATTTAGTTTTTTAGAATAGTTAAATTTATAAAAAATAATAATGCAACGCACGGTAAATATGATTATATATATTATTTAAATTATATTATTATCAAATACATTAAATTAAATTTTCTTATCGTGCGGTAAATTATCAACAAATTTAAAAAACTCTAGGGTGGGCGCAAAAATAATAGTGTAGAACAAAAAAGAAAGATAATATAAAGATACCAAATAGTTATAAAAAGCCTTGAGGGCGGGGAGTGTAATTTAAATTTTTTATTAAATGCAGTTCTTTTGGTTCTTTTATACCAATACCGAGTAGGTGCCTATCGGCAAAAGAACTGGGGGGTTTACCCTACGGGTACGTTTCTCAGGGGGGCTAGCCCCTGCAAATATTTTAAATTAAAAAATTATATCAACTTTTTTTGCCAAAAAAGTTGCAAAAAGACAAATGTTATAATTGAAATGCCACACAATAAATAAACTTTGGTATTGTATTAAAAAATTGATATAAAATCTATTTCTTATATTTAGTATTAAAATTGAAAAATATATAAAGTAATATAGAATCATAAAAAACAGCAAGGAAACATAGTCATGAAATATAAACCTCAAACAAAAGAAGAATTGATAGATTTGATAGAAAAAAAGACAAAATTTAATAAAATAGATACAAGCCTAATAACAGATATGTCAGAATTATTTAAAGATTCTATGCTAAGAAATTTCAGCGGTATTGAAACTTGGGACACTTCTAATGTTAAAGATATGAGTTTTATGTTTTTCAGTGCTAAAAGCTTTAATCATGATATATCTAATTGGAATGTATCCAAAGTTAAGAATATGAGTAATATGTTCTGCCTTGCGGAGAAATTTAATCAGCCTTTGAATACTTGGGACGTTTCTAATGTTACTAATATGTCAGGTATGTTTTCAAGTGCTAAAAAATTTAATCAGCCTTTGAATGATTGGAATGTATCTAAAGTCATTAATATGGAACATATGTTTTGCGGTTGTAAACTTTTTAATCAGCCATTAAATAATTGGGACACTTCTAATGTTGAAAATATGAGCTGTATGTTTTTTGAAACAGAAAATTTCAATTTTCCATTGAATAGTTGGAATGTAGGTAATGTTATTAAAATGTATAGTATGTTTGCATGGGCTTATAATTTTAATCAGCCTCTTAATAATTGGAATGTTTCAAACGTGAAAAATATGAGTAGTATGTTTGGCAGTTCTGAAAGTTTTAATATGCCATTAGACAAATGGGATACCTCAAATGTAACAGATATGAGTTCTATGTTTTATAATGCTAAAAACTTTAATCAAAATATAAATACTTGGAATGTAAGTAAAACAGAAAAAATGATTGGTATGTTTGAGAATGCTTATAATTTTAATCAGCCGCTTGATAAATGGGATACTTCTAATGTTTTATATATGAACCGTATGTTTTTTAATGCTAAAAATTTTAATCAAGATATTGGAAGCTGGAATGTTTTTAGTGCAATTAGTATGTCATATATGTTTAGCGGTGCTGAAAGTTTTAATCGGTCAATAGAAAATTGGACTATTAATAAATCTTGTGATATTAAAGATATTTTTTTAAGTTCTTATAATGATATGAAATCAATATTGAAAATTTATTTTATTGCTAAAGGTAATTATAAAAAACAATTGCTTTCTATGCTTGAAAACTGCAATATAAAAGAAGTGTATAAAGAAGTTTTGAAATATAATAAATTAAAAGATTTTGTAAAGAAATTAGAAAATATTTATTATGAAGAATTAAAGGAACTCATTGAAAATAAAGAAAATATTTTAAAGGAATATAAACAAAATTCAAAAAATAAAATGATTTAGTTTAGTATTAAATATGTTATTTTAGTTTAATTATAATTTGATGTTGTATATATAATATTAATTAAAAGGAATAATTATGAAAAAATACAAACCTCAAACTAAAGAAGAATTAAAAAAATTGGTAGATGATGAAAGTATTTATTTGGGTGATATTGATACAAGTTTAATCACTGATATGAGCAGTATTTTTTATGAAAGTTTAAGGAAAGATTTTAAAGGTATTGAGAAATGGGGTACTTCAAATGTTAAAGATATGCATAATATGTTTACTGATGCTGTATATTTTAATCATAATATAGAAAAGTGGAATGTATCTAAAGTTGAAAATATGGGAGCTATGTTTTTAAGATGCCTTGATTTTAATCAGCCTCTTAATGATTGGAATGTATCTAATGTAAAAGATATGGGTGCTATGTTTGCTGGAGCTAAAAGTTTTAATATGCCTCTAAATAAATGGAATACTTGTAATGTTTTTGATATGAGGGCAATGTTTAATATGGCTTTAAATTTCAATCAGGATTTAAATAATTGGGACACTTCTAATGTTGAAAATATGAATGGTATGTTTTCGCAAGCAAAGAATTTTAATCAGCCTCTTGATAAATGGAATACTTCAAATGTAAAAACTATGAAGTTAATGTTTAATGGATGCATAAATTTTAATCAAGATTTAAATAGTTGGAACACTTCTAATGTTGAGAATATGCATGGTATGTTTTATGATGCCAAAAATTTTAATCAGCCTTTGAGTAATTGGAAAGTTAATAAAGTTATAGATATGAGTGAAATGTTTTCAAAAAGCGGTTTTCAGTATTATGATTCTTTAGATGATTGGAATATTGAATCTCTTGAGTATTTAGATGATTGGGCTGATATCATTTATAAGAATATAGATAAATTAACTCTGAAATGGATTTTATATTTATATGTTTTTGATAATGATAATAAAATTATTATTAACAAAATAGAGGAGAATATAAAAGAGATTCATAAAATAGCTTCAGAAAGTAATAATAAAAAAATCCAATCAGTAAAAAGAAAATTAGAAAACATTTATTATAATGATTTGAAAGAAGTTGTTAATTATGAAATATTTGACGCTATTGAAAAATATGAAGAAAGTATTAAATTAATAAAAAAAGATGAGAAAAAAGTTTCTTATATAGAAAATTGTAATGTATTAATAAAAGATAAATCAAGAATAGTTGATGAAAAAATCATAAAATATATATACTTAAAATATTTAGAGTTAAAAAGAGATGTTTATTATTTGACTGAAATTGATTCTATAATTGATTTACTTGACAAAGAAAGTTTTTTAAGTTTTGCTAAAAATATTTATATAGAAACTCATAAAGAAACTTCTGCCATTGTTTATAGTTTGTATGGCGGAGATGAAGCTTTAAGAGAAATATACAAAAAAGAGAAAGACTCTAATTTCTTCTTAATAATTTTATCATCAGTAAAAACAACAGAATACAGTATTGAGTTATTATATGATATTTATTCAAAAACTAAAAAATCAGAATTGAGAGAAGAGGCTTTTTATTTAATAAATAATAAAATATCAAAAAAAATAGGGCTTGATATTGATGATTTAGAATTGAAGTTTAGTTCAAATTTTGGATTTGATGCAAAGGGAGAAAAAATTATTAATGATGATTATAAATTAATTTTGAATGCTGATTATTCTGTAAATGTATTTGATGTAAAAAATAATAAAGAATTAAAAACTACTCCTAAAAATTTAGAAGAAAGTATAAAAGAAGAAATTAAGCATATAAAAAAAGAAATACCTAATATAATAAAAAAACTTTCTCTAAAATTGACTAAATCATTGATGTACGAAAAGAAATATAATTATAGTTTTTTCAAAGAAGTATTTATTAACAACCCTATAATGAATAAATTTTCTTCTTCACTTATATGGAATTTGTATGATAAAGACAGTAATTTTATAACTACATTTAGATATGCAGGTGATGGAAGTTATTCAAGTTGCGATGATGAAGAAGTTAAAATTGACAACGACAGCTTTATAAGTTTAGCAAGCCCAGCAGAAATGGACGATGAAACTATAAATAAATGGAAACGTCAATTAGAAGACTACGAACTTAGTCAGCCAATAAATCAATTAACTATAATAAAATTAGATAAAAATAATTTAGAAAGCGAGATAAATAAATTACAAAACGTTGAAATATCTTATGGCAGTTTTAAGGCTTTTGGTGCTAGGTATTCAATGAATCCTAATTATTTAGATTTTTGTGTAGTTGGAAATTATAATTTAACACTAGAAAATGGAGATTCTTTTGAAATAAAAACAAATGCTAATAATAAAATTGATTACAAAGACAAAGTAAAAATAAACATTAACTTTTATAATGAAAATAATAAAAAAGTTCAGGATAGATTTATTTACACATTACTTATTTTGATGATTTTTGATCTTAGGGTTACTGATATATTTGCTTAAATAAAAAAAATTATTTTGAAGCCCGCCCTTTATTTTTATAGATTATTTTAAAATTCTAATTTAAATTATTTTTACTGCCTGTTTAAAAATGTTAACGCCCGCCCAAGATTTTTTAAATTTAAAACTTTACTCTACGCACGGTAGGCTGATATTAGTTTTTTGCTTCATTGCAATTGTTAATAAAATTTATACTTTAAAATTCGTTTACCGTGCGGTGCAATTTTTTCAATAATCAAACATTCCAATTTTCTGGGTCTTTGTTCCACTCTAAAGCTTTCTTCAATTCATCTTCGCTTATATACTTCTCATCTTTTGCTATTTCCATTAAAGAAGAGAAATTAGAAAGAGAAGAGAATTTTATATTTGCTTCTTCAAAGTTTTTCTTAGCCTTTTCAAACTCATAAGAGAATATTGAAATAATCTCAAGCCCAATAGCTCCTTCCGCTTTAGCTGCCTCAAATGCTTTTATAGAGCTTCCGCCTGTTGAAATTAAATCTTCTATAAGTATTAATCTTTTGCCGTTACAATCAGCTCCTTCAATCTGTCTTCCTCTGCCATGCTCCTTTTTCTCTGCTCTAATATAACACATAGGCTTATCAAGTTCATATGCTATAAAAGATGCCCAAGGTATACCAGCAGTTGCAGTACCAGCTACTATATCAAAATCTTTTAATTTTAATATGTTTACGAAAGATTCAACTATCACCTTTCTATATTCAGGGAAACCTATTACATATCTGTTGTCGCAATATATAGGACTTTTTATTCCAGATACAAAAGTAAAAGGTTCTTTAACATTAAGTTTAACAGCTTGAGATGAAAGCAAAGCCATAGCTATCTTTTGAGCCTTGCTTTTTTTATTGTGCTCCATACCCTCAGCAATCTCTTCAACAATCATTCTGCAAGCTTTAACTCTGTCTTCGCTTCTTGTGATAGGGCGTCCAACTACAAGATAATCGCATCCATTTTCTATAGCCTCTTTTGGTGTCATAATTCTTTCTTGGTCATCAACACTAGCCCATTTAGGACGAACTCCAGGACACACTGTTCTAAATCTCTCACCGCATTCTTTTTTGATAATAGCAGCCTCTTTAGGTGAACATACAACCCCATCAAGTCCAGCCTCTTTTCCAAGTTTTGCCCAATTAACAGCTAAGTCTTTTAATGCTATGCTTGAAGTGAACATATTTTTTACATCATTTTCTGAAAGACTAGTTAAAACTGTTACACCTATTATTAAGTTTTCTTTGTTTAATTTCTTTATCTCTTCAACAGTCTTTTCCATCATCTTTTTTCCGCCGCTTGTATGCACATTAAACATAAATACATTCTGTTTAGCAGCAAAAAGTGAAGCCATAGCTGTTGTATTTGGTATGTCATGAAATTTTAAATCTAAAAATACTTTTTTGTTTTTATTAGCCAAATATTCTATTATCTCACCTTTAGTATATAAAAATAATTCAAGCCCCACTTTATAAAACACAGCCTCATCGCCAAGTTCATCTATTAAAGCCACCGCCTCAGACATAGAATTAAAATCTAATGCCACTATAAGCCTATCTTTTGGATTATTGTCTGCTATTATCATAAATGTGCTACTCCTATTAAATCTTTTATATTGTTTATATTATTTTCTTCTAGATAATTGTTCATTTGTTTTATTATTTCTATTGGAAGCAATGGGTTAGAAAATATACCAGAGCCTATAGAAACAACTGAAGCACCAGCCATTATAAACTCTAAAGCATCTTCATATTTTTGAATGCCTCCCATTCCAACTATAGGTATTTTAACAGCCTTGTAAACTTGATAAACCATTCTCAAAGCAATAGGCATTATAGCCGCCCCCGAAAGCCCTCCAAAAATGTTGCCTAGTAGTGGTTTTTTTGTTTTTATATCTATCTTCATAGCTAAAAAAGTATTAACTAGAGAAACACTGTCAGCACCAGCATACTCTACAGATTTTGCAATGCTTATAATATCAGTAACATTTGGAGATAATTTCACTATTAAAGGCTTTTTTGTTAATACTTTTTTTACTTCTTTTGTAGTTTTCTCAGCACTTTCACAGCTTGCACCAAAAGCCATACCGCCATTTTTTACATTAGGGCAAGATATATTAAGCTCTATAAAATCAACTCTCTCTATCTCATTAGCAATCTCTGCCACTTTAACATATTCTTCTAATGTGCTTCCATTGATATTTAAA
>NZ_SRZM01000131.1 GCF_019402445.1 Brachyspira pilosicoli | reverse complement strand
TATTATTAACACAGCAATAAATACTTCATCTAAATTGCTTGAATTGAAAGAACATTTTCATAGCCTTGTAGGTACTTTAGTAGATAAAGTAAAAAATACAAATTTATCTGTTAATAATTTAAAAACAGATATAGCTAAAGTAATAGATAATACCAATGAGTTTATCACCATAGAAAATTTCCAGGTAAATGATGGTAATACAAATATAGAAAAAATAGAACAACTCATAGAAACTTATCCTAATTTACAAGTTAGTTCAGAAATGCAAAAAAATATGCTTGAGGAATATATTAATATATTACAAGAATCAGTAAAAGAAGTTTATATTCTACAATCTGAGAGTGTCAATATATTGAGAAGTTTTGAGGAGTTTCAATCTAATATAGAAAAAGAAAGAAATGATATAATAAAGATATTAGATAAAACTTTAGTATTTAACCAATTATCCTTCCAAATAAATAAGATATTATCATTTATGACAAATATGCAAGATAAGGTTAAAACACTCTCTATTAATTCAAGTATACAGGCTTCTAAATCTGGAGAATGGTATCATAACTTTAATGTAGTATCTAAAGAGGTTTCTGAGTTAGTAGTTGAGACAGGAAATATTACTCAAAATATGCAAAAACTTTTATTTCAAATAGAAGAAATATTTAAAAATTATAACTATGCTAGCAATAGTATAAAAGCTGGTACTATGGAATTAATGCGAGAAACTTCTTCCTATTATAATAGATTAATAAAATTTAATAATAGTATGGAAAGACAAAATGACTATAATATTAATATTATAAAGAGTACAGATAAAATGTATAATTCTATATCTGATATGAGTGCTATTATTGTTAATGAAGAAAACGACTTTATGAATATAAAAACAAAAATAGAAGAGTTTAATGATTATATATCAGACATATCTCAAAATGCTAATAATCAAAATATCGATATAAAAAATATTATGAGAGATATGAACAAATTGCTTGCTACAAGTGAGGATTTTGAAGATATAACAAATAAACTTGATGATGAAACTAAAAAATTATTGGAATATTCAGATAATCTTAAAAAAGTTATTAATGAATATTCTAAAGTAATATAAGGGCATAAGAATATATGAATGTATTAACTAGTTTTATACCGGGATATAATGTTTCTATTATAGAATTATTAGTACCTATTATTGGTACTTCTATGGTTTTTATATTTATTATGCTTTATACAATATTACTTATAAAAACTAGACAGCGTATTTATATCATAGTAGATTTAGCACTTTTATTCTTACTTATATACAATATACTATCTTTTATTATAATATTTTTGGGTATATCTGGTAATGATGTTGTATTAGCTTCTAATTTATATGTAATTAATCATATAATATTTTTGTTTATTATTGCTTTACTTCCAATTAATAATAGAGTTTTCTTAAAAAATGAGAAGATTGTTGGAAATATTAGTAATTTAATTATATTTGTTACTATATTAATAGTAGTTTCTCTTATCGTTTTTAGTATAATCAATAAAAATACATTTTTTAATACAACTTTAAGAACTTTTCCAGATAAGGCATTTACTGTTTTAGGCAGTGGTAATTTTTTTGTTTATCTTACTTATTTAAGCTTAATTATATATGCTATGGCTTTTGTGCCTATGGTAATTGATATATTTTTAGGATATAGTATAGTTGGAAATAGCATTATTATACTTTCTAATCTTTTATCTTTTGTTTTAGTTATCACAAATATAGATATTTTTAATATAAGAAAAGATATATATTTTGATAAATTAGATTTAGCTGTTATATTATCTTATTTGATTAGCTCTGTTGCTATATTTTCTTCTTTTACAAGAAATGCTTTAGAGTCTATAAGAAGGGATACTATATTAAATAATAGATTAAAATCTAATTTAAATATTGTAACTGAGATAAATGAAATATCAGAAAAATTAAATAATGTAGATAGAAACTTTATGGATTCTTCTATGTTTGTTTTAGAAGTAGATAAAGAAAATAAAGACGCTTTAAGCATAATAGAAGGTAAAATAAATACAGTTATAGATTCAAAAAATAAATTGGGGGATACAAAAGAGAGTAAAAAGCATCTTATTAGAGATGGTATAAAATTTACTAATACTATATTTACTTTTTTTGATAAATATAAAAATCAAATGCAGGAGCATTTTAGAGATTTATCTCAGACTATGTCTAATATGAATGTTTCTAACTTATCTTATGAACAGATATCTTCTTTAAATAGTGATTTGAAAGAAATAAATAGAAATATAGAAGAGAGTTCTCATAATACTATTATTAATATAAAAAAGCATTTTGAAAATTTCAAAGATATAAATAAAGTAACAGAAGATATATATGATACTATAGAATATATAAAAAATATGACTAATAAAACAAACTTACTTTCTATTAATGCTGGTATACAGGCATCTAAAGCTGGTATTTTGGGTAAGAGTTTTTCTGTTGTATCTAAAGAGATAGGAGTATTGTCTTTTGAGATTTCAAAGGGTACTGCATCTATAGAAAGTATGCTAACGGATATATTTGGAGGATTAGTTTTAATAGAGAATTCTTCATTTTATATAGATGAACATTGTAAAAATATAGAAAATGAAACTAAGAAAATTGTTGAAAATATAGATGCTTATAGTAAGAATATAGAAGAACGTATTAGTAAAATTTCTACAGAGTTTGAGAATTTTAAATTACTAGAAAAATATAATAATGTTATGTATAAGATAGTAGAAGAGCAAAGTGATATAGTATCTTCTGTAAGAGAGAACATTGTAGCTATGCTTGATATTCAAAATAGCTTAAACTTAAAAATAGATTCTCAGGGTGCTGATATTATTAAGATTTTAGGTAATTTTAGTAGAATTATAGAAGTAAAAGATGAACTTAATGATGTTATAAAGAAAATAGGTAATTACTCATCTGCTTCACATACTTATATAGAAACGCTTTCAAATATTATAAGCACTCATAGAAATAAGAGTAGTATGGCTTTTAAACCTATAATAACTTTATTGAAAAAATAGTGTATGTTTAATAATATTGATATAGTTGTAATAATATTTTTAGTATTTATATTTATTTATGGTTTTTATAGAGGTATTATATCAATTACAATACCAGTAATAGCAATAATATCTACTTTTATTATAGCACCAATTATATATAATCATGCTTCTAAATATTTTGACCATTCTATTATATTAAAAATAGTATCATTTCTTATAAGTTATTCTGTAATAAGAATAATACTTTCAAAGGCGGCTGATAGTATAAAAAAAGTTTTGAAGATGATATTTTTATCTTGGGTTGATAGAATTCTTGGTGCAATAGTTATGCTTTTTATAGTTTCTCTTATCATTTCTCTTGTATCATATTTTGTGCTAAATATGACAGAGTACGGCGGTATTATATATAGCTCAAAGGTTTTGATGTTTATATACAATATATTTAATACTAATAATTATATGAATAATTTTGTATAAGATTTTATTCTGTCAATTTTCTTACCCATCTTTCTTTTTTTAGCATTATAACACCTATTGTAATTTTTGCGAAGTCAGTTAATTTCGCTATACCAAACATAGCAACAGGCCCTACTGTAGTAAACTTTGCAAGTATTAAAGCCAAAGGTGCAAACATAAGTAAAGATACAGGCACATCCACAGCAAAACCAAACACAGTATCACCTCCAGCTCTTGAAACAGCAAATTGAGCATTAATATAAGTCCAAACAGGCATATATGAAGCTATTAATATTACTAAACTTCTAGTTATACCCTGAGCATCTGGTGTTAATTTTGAAAATATAAAAGGTATTAATAGGGTAGAAGACATTTGTACAAGTCCAACTACAGCCCCCGCTATAACAGAACCATTTAATATCCACCTTGCTTTATTTTTTGCATCTTCAAGTTCGCCCCTTCCAAGCGTTCCTCCAACTACAACCATAGTAGATACAAATATTCCCTGAAATACTAAATAAAATATATTAGCTATAGTAAAACCAGAAGCCATACCCGCAACAGTTTCAGCACCTCCTCTGCTGTTGTAAAGTGCTGTCATAAACATCTCGCTAAGTCCCCAGCTTATCTCACTTAAAAATATTAAACTAGATTTCTTTAGCATAGAATAAAATACATTAAGTTTTACTTTTAAAATTTCTCTAGTTCTCACATAAAACTTTTCTTTATGCAATTTGATGTATACTATAAATAATATCATCTCTATTATTCTTGCAATTAGAGTTGCAATAGCAGCACCAGTTTCTTCAAGTCTAGGAGCTCCAAAGTTTCCGTATATTAGAATATAGTTTCCAAATGTATTACAGAATGTTGCTATTACTGATATTATAAGTGGTATATGTGGTTTGCCTATTTCTCTGTAAGAAGTTCCTATTGCACCAGAAATTGATATCGGTATAAATGTAAAAGCAATTATACTCATATATTTTGTGCTTGAAGCTAATATTGCCTCTTGTGAATTATTACCATTTGTCATTAAACGCATAAATATTTCTGGATTTATAAGCATTAATATCATATATATAGTAGATATAGTAAAAGGAAGTATCACTTTGAATCTAAAAGCTTGCTGCATGCCTTCTTTGTTGTCAGCACCAGCATTTTGTGCCATATATATTCCACCAGCACCATAGCATGTATTGAGTATTACTAAATATATAAAATTAAGCTGATTAGATACATTTACAGCAGCCATTTTTATATCACCGAGTTCTGCCACCATAAAATTATCTATTAATGACACCATTCCCATTATAAGCTGCTGAAGCATTACAGGTACAGCAATGGAAATGCATAATTTGTAAAAATCCAAATTTCCAAATAATTTATTTTTAATCAAATGACTATTGTTCATATTTTATTTACTCAAAGAATTATTATATATATATTTTAGTGCAATATTATATATTATAGATTGATTACTTGTCAATATATTATGTGGAGCAAAGTTAAGATTAATTTAATTTTTATAAAAAATATCCTTATTATATATAATAATAAGGATATAAAAAATAATAAATTATTAATATAAAATTATTTTTCTAAGTATGAATAAGAAAATTTATATTGAGCAAAAGGTATATAGAATACATCTTTTAATTTTGGACTTTTTAATACAGCAGGTTCAAAATATGCAATAGGTATAATCACAGCCTCATCTTCTATAAGTATTTTTTCTGCTTTGTGTAATTCTCTCATTCTAATATTTTGGTCAGTAGTCTTTGACGCTATACTAATTGCTTCATCAAAAGCTTGGTTTGTAAATAGAGAGTGATTCTTATATGAATAGCTAACAAACATACCTAAAAAAGTAGTAGGGTCATTGTAGCTTCCAGTCCAACTTGCAGCCGCCATAGTATAATTTCTTTCTGTTCTAAATGCATGAATAAACGGTGCAAACTCCATCTGTGTAAGCTTAACATCTATACCAAGATTCTCTTTCCACATATTCTGTACAGCTTCAAACATAGGTATATCATTACTAAATGTAAGATAAAACTCTAATACAGGAAAACCTTCCCCGTTTGGATATCCTGCTTCTGCCATTAATCTTTTAGCCTCTTCTACATTTTTTTGATAATCTGCTTTGTTTGTGCTTATATATTCACCAGCATTATCTCTAAAATATCCTTCTACATCTGTAACACCCCAAGGCACTAATGCACCAGCTGGCTTACCAGATTTTATAATATTATCTACTATATAATTTCTATCTATAGCAAGTGATAATGCTTTTCTTACTCTTTTGTCTTTTAGGGTTTCATTTGTAGTGTTGAGTGCATAATATTGAGTTCCTATTCTTGTAGCTATATCTATTAAACCTTCTTCTCTTAGTGTATCCACGTCTTGATATGGAAATTGGTCAGAGAAATGAAGAGAGCCTTCTTTAACACCAGCAACTGCAGAATTAGGATTATCCATAAGAACGAATTTGATTCTTTCAGCAACTATTGTGTCAGCTCCCCAATAATTAGTATTTTTTACAACAGTAATGCTTTCATCTGGTTTTCTCTCTTTCAACATAAAAGCACCATTACCAATACAAGTTTTAGGATCTCTAGTCCAATTATCAGGATTTTTTTCAACCATATCTTTTCTTACAGGAGAGAATACAGGAAGATTTACAAGTTCCAAAAAATAAGCAGTAGGATATTCTAGTTTTACTTCTAATGTATAATCATCTAAAGCCTTTATACCAAACTCATCAACAGGCATATATCCCGCATTTACATTAGAAAAATTAAGTATAGGCTCAAATAAATAACTAGGCTCGCTTGCTGTATTTGGATCAACAACCCTTTTCCAAGAATATTCAAAATCTTTTGCTGTTAGAGGTTTTCCATCAGACCATTTACCATTGGTTCTTAAATGAAATATATATGTAAGACCATCTTCAGATATATCCCAACTTTCTGCAGCACCTGGCTGAATGGCTATGTCTTTATATTTTGTAGTTAAGCATTCAAATAAATGTGTTACATAAGTAGAGCCTTGTAATGTAATGTTTAGAGCAGGGTCTATAGTTTTTGGTTCTGCTCCAAGATTTACATAAATAGTGTTTTCATCGATAGTTTTTTTATTTGTACAAGATAAAATAGATAAGAATAAAGCGGTAAGAATAATAATATATTGTTTCATATTACCCACCCTTAGTATGGATTTTTTAGAAAGATTATATTTTATAATATAATCTTGTCAATAAGTTTTTTTTATTATTTGTAAAATATTATATTATCTATGCATTCCCATTGGGAAATTATCTCTTTGAAGATAGGTTTTATATATATTCATTATTTGCAATGTAAGTCCTATTGCAATGCAGGATTCATCTACATCAAATAAACCGCTATGTGCATTAGGTGTTATTGATTTTTTATTGTTTCTGGCTCCAAGATTAAAAAAAGCTCCTGGCTTATTTAATATAAAATAAGAAAAATCTTCAGCTCCTAAAGACGGTTTTATATTTAATACGTTTTTTTCTCCTAATAAATCTATAGCATTTTCTCTTATAATACTTGCAGCTTCTTTCCAATTAATTAACCCAGGAAAATAAGTTGTTTCTATAAACTCTCCGTCTGCTTCCATTGATATAGCTATATTTTTAATTATTTTTTTTATTTTGTTTATTATATTGTTAATAGTGGTATCTCTTAATGCCCTAATAGTTCCAGTCATTTCCACATAATCACATATTACATTTGTAGCTTTTCCTCCGTTAATAGTGCCTATTGTAATAACAGCATTTTCTCCAACATATGTGCTTCTACTTATGATGGTTTGTATGGTGTTTATAATATTTGCCGATACTACTATAGCATCTACTCCGTCAGCAGGATTAGCTCCGTGTGATTTTTTGCCGTATATTTTTATTTTGAAATCTAGACAGCTGGCATTAACTATACTATCAGTTATTTTTATATTGCCTACATCAGAATTTACATCTACATGAAGAGCATAGGTAATATTAACATTATGTAAGGCATTTTCTTTTATCATATTAGAAGCTCCGCCTGTTGTTTCTTCTGCAGGCTGAAATATTAATCTTATATTGCATGGAGGAACAAAATTTTTATCTTTGTTTGAAAATATTCTTGCTATACCCATATTTATTGCAGTATGCACATCATGTCCGCAAGCATGGCAAACTCCTTTATTTTTTGAAGCGTAACTGCAATGTTTTAAATCTTCTATAGGTAAAGCGTCCATATCTGCCCTAAATGCAATAGTAAAACTTTTATCCTCTCCTAAAATATCTGCTATAATTCCAGTGTTTGCTATTTTTGTTTTATGTTTTATTTCATGCAAGTTTAAATAATTTGATATAAACTCCATAGTATTAAATTCTTGATTGCTTAATTCTGGATATGAATGTATATGCCTTCTTATGTTTATAAGTTCATTTTCTATTTCTTTTATTTTTGTTTTTATATTATCTAAAATATTGAGGTCGTCTTTTTTCATAAAATTAAAATACCGCTTGAATATTATTTTGAATAGAAATTCTATTTTTATATTATAAATTATATCAGTTTTTTTGACAAATTATTTGTTTTTGACTATACTTGAAATTAAAGCTATATTTAAATATTAAATGGAGTGTTTTATGAAACCTATTATCGGTATAAGTGGTAGCATATTGGCTATTGAAAATGATGGTGTTTTTTCTGGTTATGAGAGAGCTTATGTAAATGATGATTATGTGCTTTCTGTTACAAGAGCTGGTGGGATACCATTTATTATTCCGATGATAGATGATGATGATGATATAAAAACGCAAATTTCTAATGTTGATGGTATTGTTCTTTCTGGAGGGTATGATATTGACCCTATATATTGGGGAGAGGAAGTTAATTCTAAACTAGGAAGAATATTTCCTAGAAGAGATAATCATGAATTAAAAATAATAAAATATGCTTTAGAAATGAAAAAACCTATACTTGGTATATGCCGAGGATGTCAAATTATAAATGTTGCCTTTGGAGGAAGCTTATATCAAGATTTATCTTTTATAAAAGATTGTTATATAAAACATTCTCAATCAGCTAAACCCTATGAACCTACACATAATATTACAACTAAAGAAGGAAGTATTATCAGAGAGATAGTAGGAGATAGTTTAAGGGTTAATTCTTTTCATCATTTGGCTATTAAAGATTTGGGTAAAGGCTTAATTGCTACAAGTCATTCTACAGATGGTGTAGTTGAAAGTGTAGAATATACAGAAAATGGCAATTTTGTATTTGGAGTACAATTTCACCCAGAAATGATGCATTCTCATTATGATTTCGCTTTAAATATTTTCAAAAAATTGATATCTGTTTGTAAGAGATAATCCTTTACCTCTTATATTGTTTTTTAAAAATATTTTTTAAGGAGTTTTTTATGTCGGGTAATAAGTTAGGGCTCTTTAGTATAGTATTACTTGGTATTAATGCTATAGTTGGAACAGGTATTTTTTTGCTTCCAAATCAGGCTTATGCTGAAGTTGGTGTAATGAGTATAGGGGTAATTATATTTGATGCTTTTTTGGTTATTTCTATAGCATTATGTTTTGCTGAAATGGGCGGAATGTATAAGAATAATGGTGGACCTTATCTTTATGCAAAAGATGCTTTTGGCGAGTTCGTTGGTTTTGAAGTTGGTATAATGAAATGGGCTATAAGTATAATTGCTTGGGCTGCTATGGCTATGGGTTTTCCTACAGCATTAGGTGCAGTTTGGGCTCCGGCTCAAAATCCTCTAGTGCAAAAAGTTATTGCTATAAGCATACTTGTTTTGCTTGGTATAATGAACATTATGGGGGTAAAAATATCCAAAATAATGAATAATATTGTTACTACAGGTAAATTAATACCTTTAATATTGTTCGTTACAGTTGGTATTTTCTTTATAAAAGGTGAGAACTTTGTAAATCCAGTTGCTGAAAATGGAGAAGTTGTATTAAAGGGTACATTTGGAAGTGCTGCTTTACTTATATTTTATGCTTTTACAGGTTTTGAATCTATAGGTGTTGCTGCAGGAGATATGGATAATGCTAAAAAGAATGTTCCTTTGGCTATATGTGTAGTTTTGGTGTTAGTAGCTATAATATATATACTTATTCAGGTAAACAGCATAGGTATATTAGGAGCTTCTCTAGCTACAACAAGCACACCAGTGGCTACTGCGGCAGAAAAATTCTTAGGTAAATGGGCAGGAGCTATGGTTACTGCTGGTACTTTGATTTCTATAGGCGGTATTAATGTAGCTTCTTCATTCTTAACTCCTCGTGCGGGTGTTGCTATGTCTGATGAAAATCAGCTTCCAAGCTTTATTTCAAAAAGAAACTCTAAAGATGTTCCTTATGTAGCTGTAATAATATCTGTTGTATTAACAGCATTAGTAACACTTACAGGAAGTTTCACTACATTAGCAGCTATTAGTGTAGTATCACGTTTTGCTCAATATATTCCTACTTGTTTGGCGGTGCCAGTAATGAGAAAAAAAGCTCCAGATATGGAGAGAGGTTTTACTCTTCCTCTTGGACCTGTTATTCCTATAATTGCTATAGTTGTTAGTTTGTGGTTATTATCACAATCAGATTTAAAGAAAATTATATTTGGTTTGGGCGGTCTTGTAGTAGGAGCTATTGTTTATTTTTTAATGAAATTATCAAAAAAGAAATAATTATTTTATAAAATACTCCTTATCTTTTGTTTTATTTGGCAGGAGATAGGGAGTATTTTTTTACTATTATTGTTCTTTTATTTCACAACAATAGTATATTTAAATTTGAAAATAACTGTAAGATGTAATATTATAAACAGTAATAAAAAAAATTTTGTTTTTTTTTGTTTAAAAAATAGAATGATAGCGTAATAAT